>JAGOCN010000173.1:1823-4891 GCA_017998735.1 Giesbergeria sp. | reverse complement strand
ATGTGCGCGTCTGCCAGATTTACGAAGGCACCAGCGATGTGCAGAAAATCATCATTCAGCGTGCGCTGGCCTGAGCTGCTGCCGTAATTTGCTATTGTTTCAATAGCTGCTGGCGCATGCTGCGCCTGCGCTGGAGGCCATTTTTACCCAAATTTCAGCACCGGGTTTCCGCCTGCCCGGTGTTTGCTTTGTCGGCACCCCAAAGCCTTTTCAAAGATTTTCCAAAGCGCTTTTTCAGCGCTTCTTCAACACCACGGTGATGTCGCCATTGGTCTCGATGGTGGCGCGTTCGACCTCGTGCGCATGCAGGCAGCCGCCGGCGCGCAGGGCGGATTCCAGGTCGCTGGGCGAGAGCAGTTCGCGCTGCATCAGTGCTTCGTCCACCTTGCCGTCCTGCACCAGCACCTGGGCGCGGCCATCGATCAAACCTTCCAGCCTGCGAAACCGGAACGTCAGCTGTGCCAGCCCCACATGGCAGGCGATCAGCGTGCTGGCCGAAATCAGCCCGCCAATGAGCGAGTTGTCGCCCGCGTTCATTGCGTTCTGCACCGCGTTCGACAGGATCAGCAGCAGCACCAGGTCAAAGGGGGCGTACTGCCCGGTCTGGCGCCTGCCGGTCAGGCGCAAAAAGACCAGCAGGAACACATACACCACGGTACCGCGCAGCACGAATTCCCACCAGGGAACGGACAAATCCAGCATGCCTTGCTTCCTTTGCAGCCCGCAGCCCGCCGGGCTTCATTGAAAAAACAAAAGAAAAGAAAAACCGCCGGGCAGCTTTTGCCCGGCAGGCGCCAGCGTACACGGCGCAGGCCGGCCCGCAATGGCAGGCCTGCAGTGCCTGCTGCAAAGGTGTGAAAAGCCGCAAAGCCGCAAAGCCGCAAGGCGATGGTGCGGTTTCGGTGGACGGACGGGCCAGGCAGCTGCCTGCAGGAGCACCACCCCGGTGCGCGTTTTGCCCAACCTGCAAACCAAAAGGATTTGAGGCGCATCAATTGATGCACATCAATGCGGGTAAATACGGAGGTCTTACCATGCACTTCACTCCTTAGCTTATGTGATTTTCGGTCTGAAGGCCGTTCAAGCGCACAGGCTTCAAGCCCCCAGCCAGCCAGCGAGCGCAGCCATGAAAAAACTTTCTTCTACCGACCACCGCCCCTCTGGCAGTATTTCCAGCCCTGTCGGCAAACGCGGTTTTCTGCAAAACCTGCTCGGCATGGCCGTGGCCGCTGCCGCGCTGCCAGCGGCCGCCGTGACCGCTGCCACCGCAGCGCCCACACCGGTGCTGGGCATGGGCGCGCAACCGCCGCGCCGCCCCGGCATCGAGGGCAAGCGCTACGGCATGGTGGTCGATTTGCGCAAGTGCATTGGCTGCCAGGCCTGCACCGTCAGCTGCTCGATGGAGAACCTGCCGCCCATCGGCCAGTTTCGCACTACCGTGCTGCAGTACGAGGTGGACCGGGGCACCGATGTGCCGCCGGCCATGGTCAGCCTGCCGCGCCTGTGCAACCACTGCGACGAGCCGCCCTGCGTGCCGGTGTGCCCGGTGCAGGCGACGTTCCAGCGCCAGGATGGCATCGTGCTGGTGGACAACGAGCGCTGCGTGGGCTGCGGCTACTGCGTGCAGGCCTGCCCGTACGACGCACGCTTCATCAACCACGAGACGCAAACGGCCGACAAGTGCACCTTCTGCGAGCACCGCCTGGAGGTGGGCCTGCTGCCGGCCTGCGTGGAAAGCTGCGTGGGCGGTGCGCGCGTGATTGGCGACCTGAACGACCCCGGCAGCGCGGCTGCGCAAATGCTCAAGGAGCACGGCACCGACATCAAGGTGCTGAAACCCGGCATGGCGACTGCGCCGCACGTGTTCTACATCGGCCTGCCCGACGAATTTGTCAACGGCGTTGACGGCCAGGCCAGCGTGCGCCTGGTGGCCGGCCACTGAAGCAGGAGAACACCATGCAAATCATCGAATTGCTCACCCCCGCCTACGAATCGGCCTGGTTGCCCTGGGCCGTGCAGTATTTCTTTCTGGTCGGCATCTGCACCGGCGCGGCGCTGACCGCTGCGGTCTGCGCCTTTGGCCATGCCGGCTCGTCCGCTGCGCGCCTGCTGCCCGCCGCCGTGGTGGTGCTGGCCGCCAGCGCGGCGGCGGCGCCGGTGTCGCTGCTGGCCGACCTGCACCAGCCGGCGCGTTTCTGGCATTTTTATGCGCACTTCACGCCCTGGTCGTGGATGTCGGTGGGCGCGTACCTGCTGCCGGCCTTTGTCATGCTGGCCTTTGCGTTTTGCGCTGCCTGGTGGCTGGGCTGGCGCACTTTGCTGCGTGTGCTGGCGGTGCTGATGGCGCTGGCCGCCCTCAGCGTGATGGTCTACACCGGCGCTGAAATCATGGTGGTGCGGGCGCGCCCGCTGTGGAACACGGTGTTTCTGCCAATCAACCTGGCACTGACCGGCTGGATGGCCGCGCTGGGCGCCATGCTGGTGGTGGCGCGCTGGCTGCCCGGAGGGCTGGCGGCGCTGCCGGCGCAGTTGCTGCGCACCCTGTCGCTGGCAGCCGCCTGGCTGCTGGTGGCGGCCGTGGCGCTGTGGGTGGGCATGGGCATGGCCAGCGATGCGCCTTCTTACCTTGCAGCCCGGCGCCTGTTCACCGACTTTTCGGTGTGGCGCCTGAGCATGCTGGGTTCGGTGCTGGCAGGCATTGCCGTGATGCTGTGGCTGCAGCGCCCGGCGCACACCCTGACCAAACCGATGGCATCCCTGGGCCTGGGTTTGATGATGCTGGCCGCTGCCTGGGTGTTTCGCTGGGCGCTGTTCATGGGCGTGCAGGGCGTGCCCAAATTTGGCGCTGGCCTGTATGTCTACAGCATGCCGCTGGGTGGCGATGGCCTGCTGGGCATGGTGGGCGTGTTCGGCCTGTGCGTGGCGCTGCTCGCGGCCATCACGCTGGCGCTGGAGTACTTTCCGGCCCGCATGGCCCCCCTGCACCCCGGCGCTGCCGCTGCCTGAGACACACAAGGATTCCCCATGAGCAAGAACGACAAGCAAGACAAGCCCCAGGACCAACCTAA
>JAGOCN010000173.1:0-1723 GCA_017998735.1 Giesbergeria sp. | reverse complement strand
GGCGTGACCGCCTTTGCCGCCGGGTATGGCGAAGTGGTGTTCAAGGCCGGCAAGGGCCTGGTCACCGGCAGCGCCGGCACCGTGCCGGCACACGCCACACGCGGCAATGCACTGCTGCCCGAATTCCGCATCGACCCGGTCAGCGGCGCCTTGAGCACCCAGCCAGGCCAGGTGGTCAGCCCGTCCAGCTGCCTGGGCTGCTGGACGCAGTGCGGCGTGCGCGTGCGCGTGGACACCGCCAGCAACCGCATCCTGCGCATTGCCGGCAACCCCTACCACCCGCTGGCCACCACCAACCCCGCCCCCATGGACACCCCGGTGCGCGAGGTCTACGCCATGCTGGGCGGAGAAAACGGCCTGGAAGGCCGAGCGACGGCCTGCGCACGCGGCTCGGCCATGCTGGAGCACCAGACCAGTCCGCACCGGGTTCTGCAGCCGCTCAAGCGCGTGGGCAAGCGCGGCGAAGGGCGCTGGGAAACCATTGCCTTCGAACAGCTGGTGAAAGAAATCTGCGATGGCGGCGACCTGTTTGGCGAAGGCCATGTGGACGGCCTGCGCGCCGTCTACGACCCCAAAACGCCGGTCGACCCGCTGAACCCCGAATACGGCCCCAAAAGCAACCAGCTGCTGGTCACCGATGCGTCGAACGAAGGCCGGGGCGCGCTGCTGCGCCGCTTTGCCGGGCCGTCGTTTGGCACCATCAATGTCGCCAACCATGGCGCCTACTGCGGCCAGAGCTTTCGCGTCGGCGCCGCCGCCGCGCTGGGCGGCCTGCCGCAGATGCCGCATGGCAAACCCGACTGGAAAAACGCCAGCTTCGGCCTGTTCATTGGCGCTGCGCCGGCGCAGTCCGGCAACCCGTTCCAGCGGCAGGGGCGCGAGCTGGCCGAAGCGCGGGCGCGCAAGGAAAACACCTTCCGCTACGTTGTCGTCTCGCCCATCCTGCCCACCTCGTCGAGCCTGGCGTCGGGCAGCGGCAACCGCTGGATTGGCGTCAAGCCCGCCACCGACCTGGCGCTGGCCATGGCGCTGATCCGCTGGATTCTGGACAACGGGCGCTACGACGCGGCTTTCCTGTCGCAGCCGGGTCCGGCTGCCATGGAGGCTGCTGGCGAAGCCGCCTGGAGCAACGCCACCCACCTGCTCATCAACGACCCGCAGCACCCGCGTTTTGGCACCTACCTGCGCGGCGCCGACCTGGGCTGGCCGCTGCCGCCCGCAGCGGCTGCAGAAGAGGGCAAAGAGCCGATCGCACCGGTGGATGTTTATGTGGTGCAGCGCACCGATGGCTCGTTTGCGCCGCACACCGCGCCGCTGCCGGCCGAGCTGTTCGTGGAGCGCCGGGTGTCCGCCCCTGGGCTGGCGGCAGCGCAGGGCGACGCCGCACCTGCCATTGCCGTCTGCACCGCACTGTCGAAGCTGCGCACCGAAGCGCGTGGCAAAAGCATGAACGACTACGCAGCCCTGTGCGGCATTCCGGCGCAGCAGATCGAGGAACTGGCACGCGAATTCACCAGCTATGGCAAGCGCGCCGTGGCCGACGCGCACGGCGGCACCATGAGCGGCTCGGGTTTCTACACCGCCTATGCCATTGCCATGCTCAACACGCTGGTCGGCAACCTGAACGTGCAGGGCGGCCTGGTGCTGGACGCCGGCCCGTTCGGACCGTTTGGCCCCGGCCCGCGCTACAACTTTGCCGACTTTGCCGGCAAGGCCAAGCCGC
>JAGOCN010000172.1 GCA_017998735.1 Giesbergeria sp. | reverse complement strand
CCCGAACCAATGGCGCCAATGGCGCTGGCAATGCCGGTGTTGATGAGTGCACCGCCCAGCAGCACCCAGGCGGCGCCCACCAGCGGGGTGCGCAGCAGGCGCGGCAGCACCCAGATGATCACGCCCAAAGCGGCATTGGTAATCCAGCCGTACAGCACGGCGGTGAGGTGCACGGTGCGGACGCGGCCAAAGGTGAGCCAGGCGTCGTTCACCAGCCAGTCGGGCATGTGCAGCTTGAGCGACGAGGTCAGTCCCGCCGCCGAACCCAGGAGCAGCCAGAAGCAGGCAAAGGCGACAAACATGAAGACCGGAAAGGCGCTGGACTGGTCGGCCGAGACACGGGTGCCAAACTCGTCCGGGTCGGGCACATGCAGGTCGCTGCCGCTCTCGATGGCGGCGTCCTGGAACCTGGCCTTGTCACCGGGCTGCAGCGTGGGGTCGTCGACCCGGCCGATTTCGCCGCGCTCGAAGATGACCGAAGCGGCCCTGCGGTTTTCCACCAGCAGGCCTTTGCGCATGGACCAGATGAACACGAACAGGCCAATGATGGAGAGCAGGAATGCGCCCAGCAAACTCAGTATTGCGCTGTCCATGGGTTGCCGTCCTTTGCAGATGTGCTGCGCCCGGGCATGGACGCCATCGCCGCCGGACGCGGAAACATTGCGCCAAGGCCAGCGCAGGCAAAACGCTGCGCGGGCCAGGCATCCACGGCGCAGATTCTAAGATTCATGCAAAAAGAATCTTTTGGGCGCCTCAATAACCAGCAACCCGATGCTGTTGATGCCCGCCTGCGGTCGGGCAGGCCGCAAAAAAGGGTATTTACAGCGCGCAGGTGCGGGTGCGGGTGCAGGTATGCTTTGGCGCCTGCAGACAGCGTGCAATGGGCACTCTGCTCCATGTGTCCAGCCTTTGCTGGTTGCTGGCAGCCCCTACCAGCGGCCGACCCAGAACGCCAGCGCGATCAGCAGCAGCACCACGCTCAACCAGCCGCACACCAGCCAGCGCCACAGCGCCGGGGCATGGCGCAGCTCCAGAAACTCCAGACTGACCAGCAGCCCTTTCACAAAGGTGAGCGCGCACAGCACCAGCACCGGCACCATCGAACCGCTGGCCGTCTGCAGGTGCCCGCCGCCCAGCCCCCAGGTGGTGGCGGTGATCGCCAGCAACACCAGCCAGGCCAGCGTCAGGGCGCGGCCGGAGCCGGACTGGACGGTGACAGGGGGCGCCGCAATGTCTGGACGGGGTGCGGCGGCAGTGCAGCCAGCGAGCGGGCGGGCGGAGTCAGGTGGGGCGGGCATGGCAAAAATCTCCAGGCGCGGGGCGTTGCAGGGTTGCAGACCGCTTCAGCGCATCAGCGCATCACATAAACCAGGGGAAACAGCACGATCCACAGCAGGTCAACCATGTGCCAGAAAGCGGCGCCGGTTTCCAGTGCGTGCAGGTTGTGGCTGCCATAGGCGCCGCGCCGGGTCTTGAACCACAGGTAGGCAATGGCCAGCATGCCGACCACCACATGCAGGAAGTGAAAGCCGGTCAGAAAGAAATAGAACATGTAGAAGGTGTTGGACCCGATGTCCAGGCCGGCGGCCAGCTTTTGCGCAAATTCGGCCAGCTTGACCGCCACAAAGCCGGCGCCGCAGGCCAGCGCCGCCAGCAGCCAGCGCGCGCCCACCGCCTGCGCGTTGCGCGCCACCGCCCGCACCGCAGAGGCCACGCACCAGCTGCCGGTGATCAGCAGCACCGTGTTGAGCGCGCCGGCCTGCAGGTTGAGCGTGGCCTGCGCCGCGTTGAACACTTCCAGTTCGCGCGTGCGGGCAAAGGCAAAGGCGACAAACAGGATGGCAAAGGTGAGCAGTTCCAGCAGGATCACCAGCCACACGCCCAGATCGCCGCGCAGGCGCGGAGGTGGCGGCAACGGGACAGCCATGGCAGCGCTGCCACGGACTGCAGGCCTGCTGTGGCTGTGCACTGCCTGCTGCACAGGCGCGGGGGAAGGCAGGGTCATGGAAAAAAGCGCTTTCTCGGTTCAATGGATGGCACCGTCCGGGTGCTGCCATGCGTTGCCTGCAAGCGACGCCTTGGGTGCATTCTGGACTCTTCGGTGTTGAAAAAACCCAGGGGATGGTGATAAGATTCATCAATTATGAACCTTTTGATCTGCATCAATTTGCAGAAGAACCCTGTTTCATAAGATTGTTTTTCATTACTAGTCCGAGGTACACCATGAGTCAAGGCTTCACGAGCCAAATGGCACGCAACATCTTTTATGGAGGCTCCCTGTTCTTCATTCTGGTGTTTGTCGGCCTGGTTTTTCACACCGAAACCACCATCCCCGAACGCTCCAAATCGGGCGATCTCACCGAGTCGGCGATACGCGGCAAACACCTGTGGGAGACGCGCAACTGCATTGGCTGCCACACCATGCTGGGCGAAGGTGCGTATTTCGCCCCCGAGCTGGGCAACGTGTACGAGCGCCGGGGTCCGGACTTCATCAAGGGCTGGATCAAGGCCATGCCCACCAACACGCCGGGCCGCCGCCAGATGCCGCAGTTCAACTTCACCGACGCACAGCTGGAAGACCTGACCGAGTTCCTGCGCTGGACCAATGGCATCGACACCGAGAAGTGGCCGCCGAACATCGAAGGCTGAGCGTCTGACCGCCAGAACGCCCCTCCACTCCCCAGGATAAAAAAATGCAACCCGCAACCCTCAAATACAAGTCACAGGCTGTCGCCAAGCTGTACTTCATTGCCGCGCTCGGTCTGTTCTTCGGACAGATCGTCTTTGGCCTGACCCTTGGCCTGCAGTACGTCATTGGCGACCTGGCCTTTCCGGCCATTCCTTTCAACATTGCCCGCATGGTGCACACCAACCTGCTGATCGTGTGGCTACTGTTCGGCTTCATGGGCGCTGCCTACTACATGGTGCCGGAAGAAAGCGAGACCGAGCTGTACAGCCCGCTGCTGGCCAAAATCCTGTTCTGGGTGTTCCTGGTGGCAGGCGCCGCCACCATCCTGGGCTACCTGCTGGTGCCTTACGCCACGCTGGCCGAGATGACCGGCAACGACCTGCTGGCCACCATGGGGCGCGAGTTCCTCGAGCAGCCCCTGCCCACCAAGGTCGGCATCGTGCTGGTCTGCCTGGGCTTTCTGTTCAACATCAGCATGACCGTGCTCAAGGGCCGCAAGACCGCCATTTCGCTGGTGCTGCTGATGGGCCTGTGGGGTCTGGCGCTCTTGTTCCTGTTCAGCTTTGTCAACCCGAGCAACCTGGTGCGCGACAAGCTGTACTGGTGGTTTGTAGTGCACCTGTGGGTGGAAGGCACCTGGGAGCTGATCATGGCGTCGCTGCTGGCCTTTGTGCTGATCAAGACCACCGGCGTGGACCGTGAAGTGATCGACAAGTGGATGTACATGATCGTGGCCTTCGCGCTGATCTCGGGCATCCTGGGCACCGGCCACCACTTCTACTTCATCGGCCTGCCGGGCTACTGGCACTGGGTGGGCGGCGTGTTCTCGGCGCTCGAACCGATTCCGTTCTTCATGATGACGCTGTTTGCCTTCAACATGGTGCAACGCCGCCGCCGCGAACACCCCAACCAGGCCGCCGTGCTGTGGGCCGTGGGCACCGCCGTGATCGCCTTCCTGGGCGCGGGCGTGTGGGGCTTCATCCACACCCTGAGCTGGGTCAACTACTACACGCACGGCTCGCAACTGACCGCAGCGCACGGCCACCTGGCCTTCTACGGCGCCTATGTGCTGGTGGTGCTGGCCATCATCAGCTACGCCATGCCCATCATCCGGGGCCGCGAAGCCAACCCGATGCGCGCCCAGCGCGTGGAAATGTGGAGCTTCTGGGTGATGAGCATCGGCATGGCCGTGATGGTGCTGGCCCTCAGCGGCGCCGGCATCCTGCAGGTGTGGCTGCAGCGCATGCCCGCTTCGGGCGCTGCCATGTCGTTCATGGCGACGCAGGACCAGCTGGTGTTCTTCTACTGGACGCGGGTGGCGGGCGGTGTGATGTTCCTGATCGGCCTGCTGATGTACCTGTCGAGCTTCTTCATCGGCGCCTCGGCAGACGAAGAAGTGCAGATCAACGCCATTCCGGGCGGCCGCCTGCAACGGGCTTGAGGGGAGCAGCCATGCACCACGCCCCTGTCGCAACCCCGCTGGTCAGCAAGACCGGCAGCGCGCCGGGCCTGTCAGCAGTGCAGCAAGCAGCGCAGGACGGCGTGCCGTTCTACGCCGCGCAGGGCGGCGAATGCGCGCTGTTCGAGCACTGCTTCACCCAGCAACTGCCGCTGCTCATCAAAGGCCCCACCGGCTGCGGCAAGACGCGCTTTGTGGAGCACATGGCAGCGCGCCTGCAGCGCCCGCTGATCACCGTGTCCTGCCATGACGACCTGAGCGCGGCCGACCTGGTGGGCCGCCACCTGATCGGCCAGGGCAACACCGTCTGGGCCGACGGGCCTTTGAGCCGCGCGGTGCGCGAAGGCGCCATCGTTTACCTGGACGAGGTGGTGGAAGCGCGCAAGGACACCACCGTGGTGCTGCACCCGCTGGCCGACGACCGGCGCGTGCTGCCGATCGAGCGCACCGGCGAACTGCTCAAGGCACCGCCCGAGTTCATGCTGGTCATCTCGTACAACCCCGGCTACCAAAATTTGCTGAAGGGGTTGAAGCCCAGCACGCGCCAGCGCTTCACCGCGCTGACGCTGGGCTACCCCACGCCGGCGGTCGAGCGTGCCATTCTGGAGCGCGAAGGCCATGCATCGCCCGCACTGGCGGCGCGCCTGGTGCAACTGGCGCAGGCGCTGCGCCGCCTGACCGACCACGACCTGGAAGAAACCGCCAGCACGCGCCTGTTGGTGATGGCAGCGCGCCTGGTGGCCTCGGGCCTGCC
>JAGOCN010000171.1 GCA_017998735.1 Giesbergeria sp. | reverse complement strand
GTGAAGGTGGAGCTGACCATGAAAAGCCAGCTCACCAGCATGTAGTACTTTTGCCACTGGTCGATGTTCATGCGCCACAAGCCCCAGCCGGTCAGCAGGATGGCGGCGGCAAAGGCAATCCACACGGCCAGCACCCACTGCGAGGTGTCCACCTGCCCGTCGCGGTTGTCGCGCTGGGTCTTGGCCACCGCAAAACTGGAAAACAGACAGAAAAACATGCCGATGGCCAGAAAGGCCCGGTCCAGGTCCTGGCCCGGCATGCTGAGCACGCCCAGGGCAGTGCACAAAATTGCCAGGGCAAACGAGATGCGCACCTGCATGCGCCATGCGGCGGTGTCACGCTGAACGATGTAACGGCTGGCCATGGAATTTCTCCTTTGAAGCGGGCAGGGTGCCCGCAGGGGGTGCAACAAAAAAAACGGGGCGGTAAAAAAATCAGAGCTTCACGGGTCCGGCCAGCTGCGCGCTGGTGGCGCCCTGCGCCTTTTGCACGCGCACCTTGTCGATGTACTGCTCGGCCCGTGCTATTTCGGCCGAGACCATGGCGTTGTTCTGCCCCATCACCACGATGGCCTGGGAGCGAAAATCGTCCATCGCGTCCATGGCCTTGAAGGTCTGGTCGAACATTTCCTTGAGCTTTTCCATGCCCACCATCGGGTTCTGGGCAAACTGGGTGGTCTTTTCCACATGGGTATTGAGTTGCCGGCCGGTTTCCGCCATCAGGCCCTCGATGGTGGCGTTCACGCCGGACAGCACCTCCATCACCTTGATCTGGTTGCCGGTGGCGCGCGCCACGGTCTGCGCCACCGCCAGCGCGCTCATGCCGGTGGTGGCCACGCGCGAGCAGCCGTTCATCAGCTCGCGCCCGGTTTTCTTCAGCACGTCCAGCGCCAGGTAGCCGTTGGTGCACACCGCCTGCTGGGTCAGCATGTCCTGCAGGTTCTGCCGGGCGTAGAACAGCACCTCCTGCTCCAGCGCCTTGGCGCGCAGCGCATCGGTGGCCTTGAGCCCCTCGACCTTGGCAAACAACCGGGCATCGAGCAGTTCGGCAAAGCGGATGGCGCCGGCGAGCTTTTGCATGGCCTCCCACAGCGTGCCGCGCGTGGCCTCGATGTCCACCACGTCGCGCTGGAGGTCGTCGCGTGCGGCATACAGCTGCTCCATGCTCTGGTTCAGCTGCGCGCCCGCGCCCTCGAACTTGCGAAAGTAGCCTTGCAGGCGGTTGCCAAAGGGAATGAAACCCAGCAGTTTCTGCGGCTGGAACAGGTCGCCCTGCCGCGCAGGGTTGAGCGCGTCCAGCTGGCGGCGCATGTCCTGCAGCGCCTTGTAGGCCGGGCTGCCTTCCATGCCGGCAAAGTTGCGCTCCATCAGCCGCCCCTGCAGCAGGCTGGCCGCCATCGACACCTCTTCGCGCCCCAGGGCAAACGCACTGTCAAGCCGGGCCCTGAAGCCTTCGCTCTGCAGGTCCTCGGCCATCAGGCCTGCGACAAAGCGGTCCACCTGGTCTTCAATGGCGCGGTTCAGTTCCGCAGGCAGGGGCACTGCCGTCTGCGCTACTTCCTTGCCGATGGGCTGCAGCACTTCGGGGGGTGTCAGCTGAAATCCTGCAGGGGCCGCACCAGCTGCTGCTGCTACGGCTGGGGTGGTGGAATCGGGCATGCGGTTTTCCTTGCCTTGCGTTGGATGGTGGAAATTGTAGAGAACGCCGTGTAACAAATGATGCTTTGTTTCACTCTCTTTGCACCTTCAATTCCGGACGCCCTGTTGGCAGGCCGTCGTCGGGTTTTCTGGCGGGCGTGCCGCACGAAAAGCAGTAGCTGGCAAAGGCGCTCTTGCGTGCATCGCAGTGCGTGCAGTGGTCAAAAAGGTGCAGGCCGCAGTGGGGGCAGAAGTCGGTCTGGCCGTCCTTCAGGTCCACGCTGCGCTCGCAGCCGGGGCAGACGCCCTTGGCCAGGCGGGCCAGCGCCACGTCGTAGCTCAGTTCCTTGCGGCGCTGCTGGTCGGGCAGGGCTTCGTTGATCTTTTGCCGCTCCAGGTAGCGGTTCAGTGCCAGGATGGCATAGCGCCCCACCAGCACCGTCAGCACGATGCCGACCGCGTAGCGCACATAGCCGCCGTAGCTGGGCAGGTACGGCACCAGTTCGACAAAAAAGGCAAACAGCGCAAAGAAGATGAAGCCCCAGACAAAGGGCCACCAGGTGCCCTTGCGCTTTTTCACAAACAGCCAGCCGGCCACCAAGAGCAGCGGCAGCGTCAATGCCAGGCGGTACAGGAACACGCGCAGCTCGACCTTGCGCAGCTCGGCGTCCAGCCGCACCTGCGCCTCCCGCTCCATGCCCTGCAGGCGGTCGCTGGCCGCGGCCACCGCCTGGCGGGCGTCCAGTGCCACCTGCTGCTGGGCTTCGACCGCCTGCTGGGTCTTGCGCTCGGCCTGCTTCAGGGTGTCCAGGGCGCGGGTGCGAGCCAGCACCTCGGGGTCGAACTCGCCGCGCTGCGTCACGCTGCGCGTGGCAAGCCAGTTGTTGAAGGTGTCACGCTCGGACTGGCTGGCGCTGCGCGCCTTGCTGCGCTGCAGCTGCGCCTGCTCCAGAGCGGTTGCCGCGTCCTGCTCGGCCTGCTGGGCCTGGGCGGCCTGCGCACGCAGGGCCTCGGCGGCCGGCCGGTCCAGAAAGTCGTCCAGCTGCAGCGGGGTTTCCACCTGCGGCAGGTCGCCCACCAGGGTGCCGCCCAGCCCGATCAGGAAGCTGGCAAACACCAGCGCCACCAGCCACAGGCCGCGGCGAAACCATTTTTCGGACAGTCTGAGGGATTTGCTCATGTGCTTCTCCTGGGTGTGTTTACTATCATTTTAATAGCTGCTGGCGCAAGCTGTGCTTGCGCTGGAGGCCATTTTGACCATTATTTCTTGATGTCAAGGCTCCAGCCGCAGCACCACCGGCGGGCCGGCCAGCTGCGCACGCACCAGCCAGGCCAGCGCCGAGTCCACGGTGGTGGTGGCAATGCGGCCGGCAAAGCGCTGGTCGCCGGGGTGGTCGTCAAAGGCGATGTTGGCCGAGCCCACGCGCCCGCCCAGCCGCGTGAGGGTGCCCAGGCGCAGCACCGACGGCGCATAGCCCTTGAACTGCAGCCACGCCTGGGCCTGGTCGCGCGTGGTGATGGTGCCCGGCTCCATGGCCAGCGCCAGGGTTTCCAGCGCCCACTGGTTGGATTGCTGGTAGCGGCTGGCCCAGGCATAGCTGACCATGCTGTAGGGGCGGTGGTGCAGCGCCAGCGTGCGTTCGCGGCTGTCCAGCACGGCGCGCAGGCGCTGCTGCACTTCGGGCGTGGGCACGGCCCAGACGGCTTCGTGGCGCCACAGGTCGTCCAGAAAAAAATCGCCCAGGCCCTGGCGGTAGACATCGGCCACCGCCGTGCCGCAGGCATTGAGCTTGTGCACCACGCGCCAGGGGCCGGTGTCGGTGCGGTAGGCCCAGCCCAGGTGCGAGTACTGCAGGCCGTAGCGGCCCAGGTCCTGCCCGGCGCGGCCCAGCAGCACCACCTGCGCGCCGCTGGCGTCCAGCGCATCTGCAGTGCGCCGGGCCAGCTCCATGCCGCGTTCGATGGTTTGCGCCGTGGGCGGACGCGCTTCGCAGGAGCGGCCGGCGTGGGCCGTGCCGGCGGTGGCCAGGGCAGCGGCTGCCACCAGCGCCAGCAATCCCATCGGTACAGCTGCAGCCACGCTGCCAATGCGCCTGTGTTGGCAGGGCGGGTGCGCAGAAAAGGGCAAGGCAGTGAACATGGCAGTCCTTTGTTTCACAGCCGCTCGCTGTGCAGCAGCGCCTGGCCGATGGCGTTGGGCACAAAGGCCAGCACCTCGCCCGCCACCGACAGCAGCACGCCGGTGCCGATGGCGCTGCACAGCACCACCGTGCCCACGCCATGGGCCGACGCTGCGGCGCCGTGCCCCAGCACCTGCACGCTGGCCCGGGCGCCGTCAGAGGTGCGCTCCAGCAGGTACACCGTGCCTTCTGCCGAGGCCTGCACCGCCGACACCGCCAGCACCGCACCGCCCACCGACAGCGCGGCCGGCAATGCCAGCACGGCGCCGGCTGCCGTGGAGCCGGCCGAGGCCGCCCCCACCACCGACGCCACCGGCAGCAGCGACAGCGCGGCCGATGCTTCGCTTTGCGCATGGGCCGGCAAGGGTGCCGCCACTGCGGCCGCTGTTGCCAGCACCGCCAGGGCCAGGCCGCGGTGCCGCCGCACGGCCCGCAGGGCACGGTGCAGCACAGTGAAGCAAGAGGAGCGGGAGGAGCGGGAGGAGGAGGGCAGTCCGGGGTGGGTCATCTGGGGCTCTTTGGGGTGTGGGAAACAATGCCTGCATGGTGCGTGCAGAACCCCGGCCAGAGGGCAATGGACTGCGGCAGTGGCGTGCAAAGGGCTCTCGGGTACCGTTTACCGGTACTTTTTTGGTGCAAACGCTTCTGGCATGCAAAAAGAGAGGAAAGAGAAAAGGCGTCTGGGCGCTAGAGCGGTTTTGCTTTGACCGGCTTGCAGTCCGCCTGCAACAAGCTGCGGTTTTTGCTATTGAAAAGTGAGCTGCTAGCGCAGTCTGCATATGCCCTGAAAGCACTTTTTGCCATGAACTGAAAACTGGTAGCAAGCTTGAGGCCGCCCACAGCATTGCATGCAGCCAACCAGCCAGCCAGCCAAAAACTGCTTTGGTGCTGCAGGCCGGTCGGGTGTACTGGCAAAGCGGGCAGGAAGGCGGTGCCCAGTGCCCAGTGCCCAGTGCAGGTCTGCGGCCCGCCGCTGTACGCTGTGGCTGCGCCTGCAGATCGAGAAAAAAAGGGGGCTTTTTGCCCGCAGCGCCGGCAAAAAGCCACGGCTGTCTGCACGCAACCCCTCCAGTTCGCCGACGAC
>JAGOCN010000170.1 GCA_017998735.1 Giesbergeria sp. | reverse complement strand
TTTTTTTGCTATTTCTTGCTATTTTTTTAATAGCTGCTGGCGCAGGCTGCTCCTGCGCTGGAGGCCGATTTGACCCTGAACCGACAATGGCAGCCGGTGCAGGGTTACGCTGGCCTGGTTGCTTACCTGGCCGTGACCACGCGCACCATGTCCAGGCACTTGTTCGAGTAGCCCCACTCGTTGTCGTACCAGGACACGATCTTCACAAAGGTGTCGTCCAGCGCAATGCCGGCGTCGGCGTCAAACACGCTGGTGCAGCTCTCGCCGCGGAAGTCGGTCGCCACCACCTTGTCCTCGGTGTAGCCCAGGATGCCCTTCATGGCACCTTCGGACTGGGCCTTCATTTCGGCGCAGATTTCGGCGTAGGTGGCGGGCTTTTCCAGTTCCACCGTCAGGTCCACCACCGACACGTCCGATGTGGGCACGCGGAATGACATGCCCGTGAGCTTCTTGTTCAGCGCCGGAATCACCACGCCCACGGCCTTGGCAGCGCCGGTGCTGGACGGAATGATGTTTTCCAGAATGCCCCGGCCGCCGCGCCAGTCCTTGTTGCTGGGGCTGTCCACGGTCTTTTGCGTGGCGGTGGCGGCGTGCACGGTCGTCATCAGGCCGCGCTTGATGCCCCACTTGTCGTTCAGCACCTTGGCCACCGGGGCCAGGCAGTTGGTGGTGCAGCTTGCGTTGCTGATGATGGCCTGGCCGGCATAGGTCTTGCAGTTCACGCCATGCACAAACATGGGCGTGTCGTCCTTGGACGGGGCCGACAAAATGACCTTTTTGGCGCCGGCGTCGATGTGCTTTTGCGCGGTGTCCTTGGTCAGGAACAGGCCGGTGGCCTCGATCACCACTTCGGCACCGACCTCGTTCCATTTCAGCGCAGCCGGGTCGCGCTCCTGGGTCAGGCGGATCTTCTTGCCATTGACGATCAGGTGGTTGCCTTCCACCGACACTTCGCCCTTGAAGCGGCCGTGCACGCTGTCGTACTTCAGCATGTAGGCCAGGTAGTCGGGTTCGAGCAGGTCGTTGATGGCGACGACTTCAATGTCGCTGAAGTTTTCGCAGGCAGCGCGGAACACCATGCGGCCGATGCGGCCAAAGCCGTTGATACCAATCTTGATTGCCATTGCTGTGTCTTTCCAAAAGGTTATTGCCAAACTCTTGTGGCTGCCACTGAAACAGGGCAGCCACGGAATCACGAAATCCCGAAAATCATTTGCGCTTGATCGCTGCCTGCACGGTGGCAGCCACGTTCTCTGCGGTGAAGCCGAAGTGTTCAAACAGCACCGGCGCGGGCGCCGATTCGCCAAAGGTGTCGATGCCGACCACGGCGGCGCAGCCGTATTTCCACCAGAAATCGGTCACGCCCATCTCGACCGCAATGCGCGGAATGCCGGCGGGCAGCACCGATTTCTTGTACTTTTCTTCTTCGCGGTCAAAGGTGGTGGTGCTGGGCATGGAAACCACGCGCACCGCCACTTTTTTGTCCGCCAGCAGGCGCTGTGCCTTGAGCGCCAGCTGCACTTCGGAGCCGGTGGCAATGATCACTGCCTGCGCCGCCTTGTTCAGGCCGATATCGGCCGGCTCGGACAGCACATAGGCGCCGCGGCTGATCTCGCCAATGCGGCCGTTCTTGGGCGCATACGGCAGGTTCTGGCGGCTCAGCAGCATGGCGGTGGGCCGGTTGCGGTTGGCCAGGGCCACGCTCCAGGCGACAGCGGTTTCGGCCGTGTCGGCCGGGCGCCAGACGTCCAGGCCGGGAATGATGCGCAGGCTGGCGGCGTGCTCGATCGACTGGTGTGTCGGGCCGTCCTCGCCCAGGCCGATGGAGTCGTGCGTGAACACATGGATGACGCGCAGCTTCATCAGCGCGGCCATGCGGATGGCGTTGCGGCTGTAGTCGCTGAAGGTCAGGAAGGTGCCGCCGTAGGGAATGAAGCCGCCATGCAGCGCCACACCGTTCATGATGGCGGCCATGCCGAATTCGCGCACGCCGTAGTTGATGTGGCGCCCGCCCACCCGTGCGACCTCGTTGCCGCCCACGGACACTTCCACCTGCACCACATTGCCGCGCTCGTCAAAGCGCAGCGCCGGCGTGCTTTTGGTGTTGGTCAGGTTGGAGCCGGTCAGGTCGGCGCTGCCGCCGAGCAGTTCGGGCAGCTGAGCGGTGAAGGATTCGAGCGCCAGCTGGCTGGCCTTGCGGCTGGCCACGGTTTCTGCCTTGGTGTGGGCCTGCACCACGGTGTCCACGGCGGTCTGGGCAAAGTGCGCGGGCAGGTCGCCGGCCATGCGGCGGGTCAGCTCGGCAGCCAGTTCGGGGTGGGCCTTGGCGTAGGCGCCAAAGCGCTTTTGCCATTCGGCTTCGGCCTTGGCGCCGGCGGCGGCCGCGCTCCAGTCGGCATAGACCTCGGCGGGAATCTCGAACGGCGCATGGTTCCAGCCAATGGCGTTGCGGGTCAGCGTGATTTCATCGGCGCCGAGCGGCTCGCCATGCGCCTTCGACGTGCCGGCGCGGTTGGGCGAACCCTGGCCAATGGCGGTCTTGCAGACAATGAAGCTGGGCTGGTCGGCATGGCTGGTCTTGGCGCTTTGCAGCGCGGCTGCCACGGCTTCGGGGTCGTGGCCGTCCACCGGGCCGATCACGTTCCAGCCAGAGGCGCGCAGCCGCGCCGGGGTGTCGTCAATGAACCAGGGCGCCACTTCACCGTCGATGCTGATGCCGTTGTCGTCGTAGAGCGCAATCAGCTTGCCCAGCTTCCAGGCGCCGGCGAGCGAAATCGCTTCCTGGCTGATGCCTTCCATCAGGCAGCCGTCGCCCAGGAACACATAGGTGTGGTGGTCCACCACGGTGTGGCCGTCCCGGTTGAATTCAGCCGCCAGCAGCTTTTCTGCCAGCGCAAAACCGACCGCGTTGGTCAGGCCCTGGCCGAGCGGGCCGGTGGTCGTTTCGACACCAGGCGTGATGCCGTATTCGGGGTGGCCGGCAGTCTTGCTGTGCAGCTGGCGGAAGTTCTTCAGCTCTTCGATGGGCAGCGGGTAGCCGGTCAGGTGCAGGAGCGCGTACAGCAGCATCGAGCCATGGCCGTTGGACAGCACAAAGCGGTCGCGGTCGGCCCAGTGCGGGTTGGCCGGGTTGTGCCGGAGGTGCCGGCCCCACAGCGCCACTGCCATGTCGGCCATGCCCATCGGCGCGCCAGGGTGGCCGGAATTGGCCTGTTGCACGGCATCCATTGCGAGTGCACGGATTGCATTCGCCATTTGTTGAGAGTTGGCCATCGCTGCGGTTCCGGTCAGGGAAAAGAAAGGGGAAACCCGGCATTTTAACGGCCCGGTCTGACACGGCCTGACAGAGAGCCCGTGCACGACTGCCGCAGGCGCCACCGCCACCGCAGCAGGCGCGGCAGGTCCGGCGCCATGCACTACAGTGCCGGCCATGCATGGCACCCCTTTTTCCAGCGCCGGTCCGGACAGGGGCGCCACCGCCCTGGCACCCTTGTCCGGGGCCACTTCCCCTGCAACCCGCACGGCGGCAGACGCCGCACCCCTTCTTCCGATGCAGTCAGACCCGATCCCCACCCCACGGGCCGGCGCCATGCTGCTGGCCGCCGGGCGCGGCGAGCGCATGCGCCCGCTGACCGACCGCGTGCCCAAGCCGCTCTTGCAGGTGCAAGGCCGGCCGCTGCTGCACTGGCACCTGCAGGCGCTGGCCCGGGCCGGTGTGGCGCAGGTGCTGGTCAACACCGCCTGGCTGGGCACGCAGATCAGCGGCCATTTTGGTGGCACCTTTGCACCGCAGCCAGCCGCTGGCAGCGCTGGCAGTGCACCTTTGCCAGCGGTGGCCCTGACCTATTCGCACGAAGGACTGGACTTTGGCGCCGCGCTGGAAACCGCTGGCGGCATTGCACGCGCGCTGCCGCAGCTGGCGCCGGTGTTCTGGCTGGCAGCGGGCGATGTGTACGCGCCCGATTTCACCTTTGACCCTGCTGCCCTGCACGCCTTTGCCGCCAGCGACCGGCTGGCGCACCTGTGGCTGGTGCCCAACCCGCCGCAGCACCCGCTGGGCGACTTTGGCCTGTCGCCCGAGGGTCTGGCGCTGAACCTGCCCGCTGGTGACCCGGCCCCGCGCCACACCTACAGCACGCTGGCGCTGCTCCGCGCCGAACTGTTTGCACCGCCCTGGTGCGATCTGCCCACTGGCAACCCGGAAGGCCTGGCCGCGCCGCTGGCGCCCTTGCTGCGCCGTGCCATGGACGCTGGCCGCGTCAGCGCGGAAATCCACGGCGGGCGCTGGACCGATGTAGGTACGCCCGAACGGCTGGCAGCGTTGAACGGATGATGCGACTGCGCTGCTGGGCGCGAGAAGTGGTTGTCGGGGTTTGCTGGTTGCGGGGCGCGGGCGTTTTCCCGTGGCTGTACTGTTGGCTTACAAGCCCAGTCGTTTGCGTCTTACGCAGGGCTTTGCACCTCCGTCCACAATGAAGGCGGCAGCGGGTTTTTCACATGCGTCTTTTTGCATGCGCCCTGCCTGCCACCGACAAGGAGGCTGTGATGTTTGAGTTCTTCAACCTCGGTTCGCGCGCCTATGCACGGCGCGCAGAAACCATGCTGCGGGAAGCCCGGTTTGCCCAGCTGGAGCACGAAGCCGCTGCCGAGCACCACGCTGCGCTGGCCCGCATGTATGCAGAGCGCATCCTGCGGCTGGAAGGTACCTTCCTGGTCCGGAGCACCTTGCGCAGCGACCCCGCCAGCGCCCTGCCAGAGCAGCAACAACAGCCTCCTTCCGCCACAGAACAAAAACTGCCCGCTCCCGAGCGCACGCCCCTGCGCGTGCTGAGCCCTGCGCCTTCGCCGGGCCATCGGGCAGCAGTGGGCTGATCCGGTTCGGGTGGAATGTGGTGGCTGCTGTGGGCAGTTT
>JAGOCN010000169.1 GCA_017998735.1 Giesbergeria sp. | reverse complement strand
GTTCAATCTTGGTCTGCCTGGAACCCCACCCTGGGCGCCAGGCAGCCACTTGCCGGGTTATTCCACCTTGGCCTTGGCGCGCAGGTCTTGCTGGAACTTGGCCAGCCTTTGCTGCTGCAATTGCTGGGCCACCTGGGGCTTGACCTCGTCCAGCTTGGGCAATTGGGCTTCGCGCACGTCGTCGATGCGGATCACATGCCAGCCGAACTGGCTCTTGACCGGCACCTGGGTCATCTTGCCTTTTTCCAGCTTGATCATGGCCGCCGTGAACTCGGGCACATAGCTGCCCGGGTTGGCCCAGTCCAGGTCGCCGCCCTTGGCGCCGGAGCCTGGGTCCTTGGACTGCTTCTTGGCGATGTCTTCAAACTTTGCGCCCTTTTTGATGGACGCAATGATGGCCTTGGCCTCGTCTTCGCTTTCCACCAGGATGTGGCTGGCCTTGTATTCCTTGCCGCTGTTGGCGGCAGCAAACTTGTCGTATTCGGCCTTGATGTCGGCGTCCGTCACCGGGTTTTTCTTCTGGTAGTCCGCAAACAGTTCGCGGATCAGGATGGTCTGGCGGGCCAGCTCCATCTGCGTCTTGTAGTCTTCGGTGGCTTCCAGGCCGCGCTTCTGGGCTTCCTGCATGAAGACTTCCCGCGCAATGACTTCTTCCTTGATCTGGCCTTCCATTTCAGGGGTCAGTGGGCGGCCCGAGCGCTCGATCTGCTGCTTGAGCACTTCGGCGCGTTCCTTGGGCACGGCCTTGCCGTTGACGATGGCCAGGTTCTGGGCCACCACGGGCAGGGCCACGGTGCCCAGCAGGGCAGCGGCCACCAGGCCGGACAGGAGCTGTTTCTTCATTCGAAATCCAAAAAAAGGGGGATTGGCTGCAGGCAGATACCGGGCAATTTGCAAGACCGCTGCCTGTGCCTGGTCACAGAATTTCAATGGCAATGGCATGGGCGCCGCGGTCAATAAATTCTTGCAGCGCATCATACACAAGGCGATGCTGGTGCACGCGGGGCAGGTCGACAAACAGCGGAGAGGCCACGCGCACCCGGAAATGGGTGCCAAAACCGGTGCCGTTGGCGCCTGCATGGCCGGCATGGGCATGGCTCTCGTCCAGCACTTCCAGCGTGGTGGGAAACAGGGCCTGCCGGATGCTGTGCTCCATGGCAGCGGCAGTGATGGGCAGGTCGTCGGTGTCGTTTTTCATGGTCGCAGGTCCTTGGCTGTGGGTGGGGTGCCGGCGCTGGCGGCACTGTCGGTGTCTTTCAGGTGGCGGCCCAGGTACAGCGCCTGGCCCAGCACGAACAGCACCATCAGGCCCATGCCGCCAAACAGCTTGAAGTTCACCCAGGTGTTGGTGTCAAAACTGTAGGCAATCCACAGGTTCAGCACGCCCATGGTGGCAAAAAAAGCAGCCCAGGCCCAGTTCAAGGTGCGCCAGACGGCACCGGGAAGCTCCATCTGCGCGCCCATCAGGCGCTGGATGAAGTTGGTGCGAAACACCAGCTGCCCGACCAGCAGCGCGCTGCCCATCAGCCAGTACAGCATCGTCGGCTTCCACTTGATGAAGGTTTCGCTGTGAAAGTAAATGGTGGCGCTGCCCAGCACCGTGACCAGCCCCAGGCTGACCCACAGCATGGTGTCCACCTTGCGGCCACGCGCCTTGAGCCAGATGATCTGCGCCAGCGTGGCCACGATGACCACCACAGTGGCCAGCAGCACCGGAGCTTCTGCCGCCCCCACAACCCCGCCCGAGACCATGAAGCCGAGCCAGTCGGTGGCGGTGCTGGCGGCCCATTCCTTGTGGCCATCGGCGTACTTGAACATGCCGAAAAACAGCGCAATCGGCAAAAAGTCGAACAGGATTTTCATCGGCAGTGTGGGACGCAGAAAATGGAAGGGTGCGCAGCCGGACAGAACCGGGCTGCGCAGGGCAGGGTGCCTGAAGCGCTCAGGCGCTCAAACGCTGAAATCCAGCGAAGCGGAGTTCATGCAGTAGCGCAGGCCGGTGTCGGTGGGGCCGTCTTCAAACACATGGCCCAGGTGCGCGCCGCATTCTGCGCACACGGTTTCCACCCGCTTCATGCCGTGGCTCTGGTCCACCACCTCCTTGATGGCGCCGGGCACGGCTTGCGAAAAGCTCGGCCAGCCGCAGCCGGCATCGAACTTGGTGCCGGAGTCAAACAGCTTGTTGCCGCAGCAGATGCAGTGGTAGCTGCCGTCCGCCCAGTGGGCGTTGTACTTGCCGGTGAAGGGCCGTTCGGTGGCCGCATGGCGCGTGACCTGCAGTGCGCCGGGTTCGGCGTTTTTCTCCTGCAGGTGGGTTTGCCATTCGGTTTCGGTTTTCTGGGTTTGAAAGCTCATGATGAACAACTGATGGAAAGGGTGGACGCCCAGTCGGGCGGAAAATCTGCATACGCCGCGTGGCCCGGATGTTCGTCAAACGGGCGCTCCAGCAGGGCTTGCAGCGTTTGGAGTTCAAACAGGTCGCCAAGTTTCGCAGAACGGATGGCCTGCTCCGCCAGGTGGTTGCGCAGCACGAAGCGCGGATTGGTTTTCAGCATCAAATCGGCCGCCAGCCCTTTGTCTGCCTGCGCCAGCAGCTCCGAATACGATAGCAGCCAGGCGTCCAGACCGGCCCGGTCGGCAAACAGGTCACGCACCGGTTCAAAGTCATTTTGCGCCACCGCATGCGACAGGCAGCGCCAGAAGATGGTGTAGTCCACCGCATTGGCGGCCAGCAGCTGCAGCAGGGCGTCCATCACCGGCGCCTCGCCTGCGTGCGCTGCCACCAGCCCCAGCTTGGCGCGCATCCGGGCCATGAACTCAACCGGAAAGCGCTTGCGGTATGGCTCCAGTGCCTGCAGCACCACGTCGGGTTCGCCAATCAGCGGCTGCAGCGCCTGGCCCAGGCAGAACAGGTTCCAGTACACCACGTTGGGCTGGCGGTTGAAGGCATAGCGGCCCTGGGTGTCGCTGTGGTTGCAGATGTGGTCGGGCACAAAGGCATCGAGAAACTGGAAGGGTCCGTAGTCGATGGTCAGCCCCAGGATGCTCATGTTGTCGGTGTTGAGCACGCCGTGGCAAAACCCCACCGCCTGCCACTGCGCCACCAGCGCGGCGGTGCGCAGGGCCACCGCCTGCAAAAAGGCGGCATAGGCGTTGCCGCCAAACGCGCTGGTGGTGCGGCACTCGGGGTAATGGTGGTCGATGACGTGGTCGGCCAGCATGCGCAGTTGCTCCGGCTGGTTGCGCGCGGCGAAATGCTCGAAATGGCCAAAGCGGACAAAGCTGGGCGCGGTGCGGGCCACCACTGCAGCGGTTTCCAGGGTTTCGCGCCGCACCGGCTCGGTCGAGCCGACAACGCACAGCGCGCGCGTGGTGGGAATGCCGAGTGCATGCATGGCTTCGCTGCACAGGTATTCGCGGATGCTGGAACGCAGCACGGCGCGGCCGTCGCCACCGCGCGAATAGGGCGTCATGCCGCTGCCCTTGAGCTGCAGTTCCAGCCCGGTGGCCGTTTCGCCCAGCAGGATGGCGCGCCCGTCGCCCAGCTGGCCCGCCCAGACACCGAACTGGTGGCCGCTGTAGACGCTGGCCAGCGGCGCGCTGCCAAGCAAGGTACGGTTGCCGGCAAAGGCCTGCAGGGCGTCGTCGGAATGGAACCAGTTCAGGTCCAGCCCCAGCAGGCGGGCAACGGCGTCGCTCTGGCCGACCCAGCCGGGCGAGGGCAGGGGCGTGGGTTGCAGGCGGGTGGAAAAGGCCGGCCCGAGCGCGGCAAAGGTGTGGTTCCAGGCCAGGCCCGAAGAAAGGGTGTCGATGGCAGTGCGGTCTTTTTGCAAGGTCATGGAACATTGTCTCGCAGACGACAAGGCCCGGTCGTTGCAGGGCAAACCCGCTGGCGCAGGGGTGTTTTCTGGGGCCACAATGAACCCGCCTGGCGCCGGTCCTTTGCCGGTGTGGCGTGCCATGGCTGCCGGTTGGCCTGTAGTGGCCGGACAGCATGCCATGCACACCTGGAATGAAAAAATTGCGGTGCGCGCCGGTTTTCGGCCCACCGTGCAAAGCTTTTGCCCTTTACCACTGAACGCACAAGGAGACACCTTATGTTGGGTTTGATGCAGGACCAGCCGCTGCTGATTTCATCGTTGATCGAGTTTGCCGACCGCCACCACAGCGAGGGAGAAATCGTCTCGCGCCGGGTCGAGGGTGACATCCACCGCTACACCTACCGCGACCTGGCCGCGCGCGCACGCCGCGTCGCCAACGCGCTCGACGGGCTGGCGCTTGCGTTCAGCGACCGCGTGGCCACGCTGGCCTGGAACGGCTACCGCCACATGGAGCTGTACTTTGGCGTCAGCGGCTCGGGCCGGGTGCTGCACACCATCAACCCGCGCCTGCACCCTTCGCAGATCGCCTGGATCATGAACCACGCCGAAGACCAGGTGCTGTGCTTTGACCTGAGCTTTCTGCCGCTGGTGCAGGCCGTGCAGGGCAAGTGCCCGACCGTGAAGCACTGGGTGGCCCTGTGCGGCGCCGAGCACCTGCCCCAGGACAGCGGCATTGAAGGCCTGGTCAGCTACGAAGACTGGATTGGCGCAGCGTCCGACAGCTACGCCTGGCCGCAGTTTGACGAAAACACCGCGTCCAGCCTGTGCTACACCAGCGGCACCACGGGCGACCCGAAGGGCGTGCTCTACAGCCACCGCTCGACCACGCTGCACGCCTACGCCGCCGCGCTGCCAGATGTGATGAGCCTGTCGTCGCGCGACGCGGTACTGCCGGTGGTGCCCATGTTCCACGTCAATGCCTGGGGCATTCCGTATTCGGCGGCCCTGACCGGCTGCAAGGTGGTGTTCCCCGGACCGGCCATGGACGGCAAGTCGCTGTACGAGCTGATAGAGGCCGAGGGCGTGACCTACGCTGCAGGTGTGCCTACCATCTGGCAGATGCTGCTGACC
>JAGOCN010000168.1 GCA_017998735.1 Giesbergeria sp. | reverse complement strand
GCGTGGTGGTGGCCAACCGCACGCTGGCCCGCGCCGAGGCATTGGTGCAGTCGCATGCGCCTCTTGCATTGCTACAAAAAACGGAGCTGCTGGCGCAGTCCCTGCCTGCGCTGGAGGCCGATTTGACCAAAAATTCAACCTTTGACCTGGTTGTCAACGCCAGCGCCAGCAGCCTGGCCGGCGGCGCCGTGCCGGTGCCGGCCAGCGTGCTGCGCGCCGGCAGCTTGGCCTACGACATGATGTACGGCCCCGCCGCGCAGGGCTTTCTGGACTGGGCAGCGCAGCATGGCGCCGAGCCGCGCGACGGCCTGGGCATGCTGGTGGAGCAGGCGGCCGAAGCCTTTGCCATCTGGCGCGGCGTGCGCCCGCCCGGCGCGCAGGTGCTGGCAGAGCTGCGTGCACTGATGGCCGCAGAAGCGGCTGCCCTGCCCGACGCTGAAACCCCTTTTGCGCCGCCCCACCCATGAAACCCGTGCTGCGCTGGCTGGGCCTGGTGCTGCTGGCCTTGCTGGCGCTGCAGCTGTTCTTTGTGCTGCGCATTGCCGCCATGGCGGTGCTGGACCCCGAGTCCACCGCGTTCCAGCGCTCGGACGCCTGGGCGCAGGCCAGCAGCACCGGCACCGTGCTGTGGCGCCAGCAATGGGTGCCGTACGCGGACATCTCGGACCACCTCAAGCGCGCCGTCATTGCGGCGGAAGACGACAGCTTCGCCAACCACGACGGTGTGGACTGGAATGCGCTGGAAAAAGCCTGGGAGCGCAACGCCCAGGCCGAAGAACGCGCCGCACGGCAGCAGGCCAAAGCCTCCGCTTCTGCCGCCGCCGCCAGCGCCCGCCCGGTGAAGCCCCCCAAGGTGCGTGGTGGCTCCACCATCACGCAGCAGCTGGCGAAGAACCTGCTGCTGTCGGGCGAACGCACACTGCTGCGCAAAGGGCAGGAATTTGTGCTGACGCTGCTGCTGGAGCAGCTTTTGACCAAGCAGCGCATCCTGGAGATCTACCTGAACAACGTCGAATGGGGCCATGGCGTGTTTGGCGCCGAAGCCGCCGCGCAGCACTACTTCAGAAAAAGCGCGGCCCGCCTGGCACCGGCCGAAGCAGCGCGGCTGGCGGTGATGCTGCCGGCGCCCAAGCGCTTTGAAAAACTCGCCACCTCGGCGTACCTGGCGGGCCGCACGCGCACCATCGTCGGGCGGATGCGCAGCGCGGAACTGCCCTGAGCGCAGCGGTTAGCGCAGGCGACAGGCAGGACTTGCGGTCCTGCGCAAAAATGCCCCTGCAAGCAATTGCTGCCGAGCAGCGGGGCGACCCACTCCTGTCCCGTGAAGGGCTTAAGGTGCAACACAAGCGGCCCCTGGTGAACTTTCAAAGAGACCCCCATGTCCGCAATCGACCCTTCCAGAAACGAGATCTTTCGCGCCCTGCAGGCCACGCGCCGCGACACCGTGCGCCGCGTGCTGCGCAGTGAAATTGCCGACTACCTCACCACGGTGTCCGCCGGCGTGACCGGGCGCTGGCCCGACATCCCGCCCCAGGAGCTCACCGAAGCCCTGGCCGACGCGCTGTTGGACATGGGCCGCCAGCAGGGCATGGGCACTGCCCTGCTGCAAACGCTGGTCTATGAGCTGCAGGAACGCGTCAACGCCGAAACCTGAAATTTGCAACCTGCAACCTGCAACCTGCAACCCGAAGGCCGACGGAGCGCAGGTGCTGCAAAAAGGTGCTCAAAACCGTCCCGCAAAAACACGCCCAGTCCGTTGCCGGCCTTGCCCTTTTCAAACAGACGATGCCCGGCCGGTGGGCACTTGACCACAATGGTCTCCAGGAGACCATGACATGAACACCATCCCGAACCCATCGACATCCACCACCACCCAGGCCGCGCCCGGCGCTTTGCCTGGGGTCGATCCCTTTGCGCCCTTCCAGCTGGGCCCCATCACGCTGCGCAACCGCTTCATCCGTGCCGGCGCCAACGAGGGCATGTGCATCGACGGCGCGCCGTCCAAGGCACTGGTGAAGCACCACCGCGACATGGCGGCCGGCGGCGTGGCGCTGACCACGGTGGCCTATGGCGCAGTTTCAAAAGTGGGCCGCACGCTGGACAACCAGATCTGGATCCGCCCGGACATCCTGCCCGACCTGAAGGCGCTGGCGCAGGCGGTGCATGCCGAGGGCGGGCGCATCAGCTTCCAGCTCACGCACGGCGGCTCGTTTGTCACGTCGTGCAAGGTGGATGGTGCCACCATGAGCGCTTCCTCGGGCTTCAACAAGGCCGGTGTGCTGCGCGGCAACTACTGGCAGCGGTCCATGACCAAAGCCGACATGGACCAGGTGGCGGGCGAATTCGCCACTGCCGCCCAGCTGTGCCGCGACGCCGGCTTTGACGCCGTGGAAATCCACATGGGCCACGGTTACCTGCTCAACCAGTTCATCTCGCCCCTGTCCAACCGGCGCAAGGACGCCTATGGCGGCAGCGCCGAGAACCGCGTGCGCTTTCCGGCCGAGGTGCTGCGCCGCGTCAAGCAGGCGGTAGGCCGCGAGATGGCCGTGCTGGCCAAGATCAACGTGGCCGACGGCGTGCCGCGCGGTGCCACGGTGGAAGACGCCATCGCCACCGCCCACGCCCTGCAGGCCGCTGGCGCCGACATGCTGGTGCTCTCGGGCGGGCGCAACATCGAATCAGGCTGGTTCATGTTTGGCAGCAACTTCAACATGGACGAGATGCAAAAGGTGCTCAAGGGCAGCGGCCGCCTGACGTCCCTGATGCTGAAACTGTCGCAAATGGGCGCGCCGAAAGTGGTGTTCAAGGAAATGTATTTTCTGGAGTATTCGCGCCAGATTCGCGCTGCGGTCGATGTGCCGCTGGGCTACCTGGGCGGGGTGAAATCCATGGACAACGTGCGCACTGCGCTGGCCGACGGCTTTGACGCTGTGGTGCTGGCCCGGGCGCTGATCCACGAGCCGGCGCTGGTCAACCTGTTTCAGAGCGGCACGCTGACCCGCTCGGGCTGCAGCAACTGCAACGGCTGCGTGCCCTACATCTACCACCCGGCAGGCACCTGGTGCATCGAGCGCCCGGCCAACGACCTGGCTTTGAACCAGGTGCGGGCTGCGGGTTGAGCGCGAATTGCAGACGAAAAAATGGCGGCCTGCTTGCGCGGGCCGCCATTAAAAAGAGAAAGTAAAAGGAACCGGGCCAAACCCTTGTCGGTCTGGCGCGCCTGCAGTCACACTGAAACTGAAAAACAGGTGCTGCTTAAGCGGCCTTGCCAGCCTTGCGGCGGCGTGCTGCATACAGGCCCGTCAGGCCCAGTCCCAGCAGTGCCAGTGAACCTGGTTCGGGCACGTTTTTGACGTCACCCTCGGTATTACTGGCTGCAACCACAAAGTTGTCCAGCGCTGCGTAGCCACCGGCAGTCAGGTCGATACGCATGATTACCTTGCCATTGGTGCTGCCAGTGGCGTTCAAACCCACCGTATGGCTGGACCAGTTGAAAGTGTTCTTGTCAGGGCTTAGCAAACCCGTGACGTTGGCTGAAGCTAACACGGCGCCCAGACCCAAACCAGGCATGCCCGTAGGGTTGTCATACAAGGAAATTCGTACCGAAGGCACAGCGCCGCCAACCGGCACGAAAGGCTTGCCACAGCAATCGAGGTCAATAGAGGACAGGTTGAATTGGAAATTCAGAAAATCAAACGAACCGACATCGAAATCCAAACCCAACAGATCGTTCTGGCGGTCGGACAGCATGCCTATCACGTAGTTGCCGGCCTTGCCTTGCGGATCCTTGTAACCGGTGCCAAATGCCTTGTTTCCATTGACACGCAGCGTTTCCACTGTGTGTTGCTGGCTAAAGACAAAACCCGCTGGCTGGTTGGCATACAAAGAGTTCACCAACTTCGAGCTGACATCCTTGCCATTGTTGACAAATCCCACAGGATTTTCAAAATTCTGGGTGTAAAGCACCGTGGCAGCCTGAGCAGAGCCCAGGGCCAGGGCGAAGAAAGCAGCTGCGGCGGCAAAGGTTTGGGCGAATTTCATCGTGTTCTATAAAAATTGACTTGTTTGCAATAAAACAATGCAATTACCATGCCAACATCACAAAGTGTTTTTCCCCCATGGAGAAAGACCAATCACGGCTTCCGCAGGTTAAAAACTCGATGTGTGTAAAAAAATCCGACAGCTAAAGAGCCCTTGATCGATTGCGTTTTTTCTTCCTTGGGCGCAGGGCGTTTGCGCCAGCTCCAAAAACCCTTCAATAAAACCAGAACAAGGGAAGAACCGGATGTAAAAAAATCCGACAACTCAAGCCGCTCCAGGGTATTTTTCGTTTTCCTCGCTGTTCGCACTTTCTGTCGTTCCCATGCCTTGCATTGCGGTGCATGGTTTTTGAACCCCGTGATCTCGGGCAGGGCTGCTGCTGGACCACCACTGCCTGCCTGACCAGCAGCACACATGAAAATATGTGCTTCAAATGCTTTCCAGCGCATGCCTGGTCTGCGCTGGCAGCTATGGTTTTTGAAGTTTTTGCGCAGCGCAGATGCAGTGCGCACACTCCACCACCGCAATGCCAAGAACCACGCCGCTGTACATGCTGCACGGCGCCTGCCAGCCGACCGTGCGACCGCGGTGTGAAGGCAGTTTGGGGCAGCGGCGACCTGGCATGCTGCTGGCGCCCAGCAGTTGGCTTTTGACAATGGCCCCGCTCCAGTCATTGGGGCGTGCGTCACGTGCAGTGAAGGCCCACGGAGAGTGCAACATGTCTGATCAGGCTTGGCGCGGTGCCGCCACCCGGCACAGGGCGGAAGCTCTGTGCGTGCTACGCTTGACTGCACCATGATGTTCCAACCGTCCCAAGCCGATGTGCGGCGTTTTTTTTGCGCCGTGCACGGCAAAAACCAGTCCGGCGCCCCCATGGAAGCCATTGAAACCCTGGCCAGCCTGTGGATTGCCGAGCA
>JAGOCN010000167.1 GCA_017998735.1 Giesbergeria sp. | reverse complement strand
CACACGGCGCGCACACGGGTGTCGCCATCGTCGGGAACCCGGTGTTCCACCAGGGCGCCGCACGCGCGGCAGTGTTTGATCTGACTGCAAAAGTTCATTGCGATGGGTTTTTGTTGTTCCGGTAAGCCGTCAGCGCAGGGCTGAAAAGCGCTTCATGCTATCAAAATGGGAGTTTCCAGCGCGGCTTGAATGGTCAATGGGGCCAGACCGGCCAGGCTGGCAGGACAGGCCAAGGTAAACCGAGCGGTGCAAGGGACTTATGCCACTTCCAGTCTCAATCCGACCAGGCCTTCCACGCTGCATTCCAGCCGGTCGCCGCGCTGCACTGCGGCCACGCCTTCCGGGGTGCCGGTGAAAATCAGGTCGCCCGGCTGCAGTTCCCAGGCAGCAGACAGGTGAGCAATGGTTTCGGCCACGCTCCAGATCAGCTGCGCAGTGCTGCTGCGCTGGCGTTCTTCGCCATTCACCTGCAGGCGGATGGCGGCATGTTCTGCCCCCGGCGCTTGCGCTGCAGGCGTGATCGGTCCAATGGGCGCGCTGTGGTCAAAGCCCTTGCCGATGCACCACGGGCGGCCCTGATTTTTCATGTCACCTTGCAGGTCGCGCCGCGTCATGTCCAGCCCGACGGCATAGCCGAAAATGTGGCTGGCCGCGTCGGCTTCGGCAATGCACTTGCCGCCTTTGCCAATGGCCACCACCAGTTCGATTTCAGGGTGCAGGTTGGTGGTCAGGCTGGGGTAGGGCAGGGTGCCAGTGGCGCCTTCGCTCACTGCATGGACCGCGTCGGCCGGTTTCATGAAAAAGAACGGCGGCTCGCGCCCGGTGAAACCCATTTCCTTGGCATGCTCGGCGTAGTTGCGGCCCACGCAGTAGATGCGGTGCACCGGAAAGGTCTGCTGTGTGCCCTGCACTGGAACGCAGGGCACGCGAGGGGGTGGAAACACATGGCTCATGCGAAAACTTTCAACGGAGGGTGCGTCAGGCACGGTCAGGGCAGGGTGCAGGCGATGGCCTTTCAAAACCCGCCTTCTGGTGCACAAAGCGCAACGGGCACCTGCAAAACAGGCAGTGTGCCATGCTGCTTCCTGCATTTTGCAGACAGGGACTGCCCGCATTTTCTGTTTTTGTTCGTTTGCGGTGCATGTGAAAGCAGGCATCGCTTGCCGGCCGCCATTCTCAACCTGACAACCCATTTCAACAAACCACCCAGATGAAACCTGCACCACAAAACCCTGCCTGGACCGTGCCGGACTGGCCTGCGCCGCCCAACGTGCATGCGCTGTGCACGGTGCGCCAAGGCGGCTGCAGCGCAGCGCCTTTTGACAGCTTCAATCTGGGGGACCATGTCGGTGACGACCCCGGTGCCGTGGCGGCCAACCGGCAGCGGCTGCAGGCTGGCATTGCAGAGGTCACCCCCGGAGCGCAAGCGGTGTTCTTGCAGCAGGTGCATGGCACGGAGGTGCTGTCTTTGGACGTTTTAGGCATCCGTCACCAAGATGCAGACGGCCCCGCACCGTGCGCAGACGCCAGCGTGGCGTCTGCGCCGGGAAAGGTCTGCACCATCATGGTGGCCGATTGCCTGCCGGTGCTGCTGACCAACCGGCAGGGCAGCGTGGTGGCTGCAGTCCATGCCGGCTGGCGTGGCCTTGCAGGTCCCAAAGGCATTCTGGAATCGACTTTGGGGTCTTTTTGGGCACTGGCCCAGCAGCAGCAAGCGCCAGCAGCTATCAAAAGTGAAGCATTTGAAAATGAAACATCTCACACGGACCTGCTGCGGCAAAGCCTGGCTGCAGACACGCTGGCGTGGCTGGGTCCCTGCATCGGTCCCCGGGCTTTTGAAGTGGGAGAAGAAGTGCGCGCTGCCTTTTGTGACCACAACGCAGCCGCCGCGCAGCATTTTCAGCCCATCGGTCCGGCAGGCACTGGCAAGTACCTGGCCGATCTGGCTGCGCTGGCAAGGCAGCGCCTGACAGCGGTCGGGGTGGCGCAAATTTACGGCAACGACAGCACCGCCGCCTGGTGCACGGTGGGCAACCCGTCACGGTTTTTTTCCCACCGGCGCGACAGCACCCGGTTTGGCGCCAGCGGTCGTTTCGCCGCGTGCATCTGGCGCAGCTGAACCGGAAGGTGCAGAATTTGCATTGTCCGGTTCGGAAGGCCGGGCCGCTTCGGTGCGTTCGGCCATTTCACGGGCCTTGAGCATCCGCTTGCGCCCAGGCGTGCCCATGATGTAGACCACGATGCCCAGCGGCAGGAGCCCGTACAAAAGGAAGGTGACGATGGCGCCCAGCACCGTTCCCGTGCTGCTGACCGCTTCGGCCACGGAAGCCATCAGAACCACGTAAATCCAGGCAATAACGACCACATACATATAAAAGTTCCGAAGGCGAGACAAAGGACCGTGAGCGTTACCATACGCAGCACGTACGGATCATTAACTGGAATGGTGTGCCTGCCTGCTGTGCAGGGTTTCCATTTCACACAACAGGGGAGACAACATGGAGTCTGATTCGGTGTGGGGACAAAGTGCCCAGCAATTTCAACAAATGTTCGGTGATTCATGGAAGCGTGCCGTGCAGTCGCTGCAGGCTCCCGCCCAGGGCGCCCTGACCACAGGCGCTGCGCAGTCACTTCCTGCCGTGCAGTTTGCCCCTGCCAAGCTGCAGGAACTGCAAAAGGAATACATGGAGCAGGCCCGCGCCTTGTGGACGCAAGGCTTGCCCAATGCCACCACCGCGCCTGCCCTGCTGGGCAAGGACAAGCGTTTCAGCGCCGAGGCCTGGACGCAGAACCCGATGGCAGCCCTGACGGCCGCCACCTACCTGCTCAATGCCCGTGCTTTGATGGGCTTGGCCGAAGCAGTCGAGGGCGACGAAAAAACCCGTGCCCGCGTGCGTTTTGCCGTCGAGCAGTGGGTGGCCGCCATGGCGCCCAGCAACTTCATGGCCCTCAATGCCGAGGCCCAGCGCAAGGCGATTGAAACGCGCGGCGAGAGCATTGCCAAAGGCATGCAGAACCTGCTGGCCGACATGCGCCAGGGCCATGTCTCGATGACCGACGAGAGCCTGTTCGAGGTGGGCAAGAACGTCGCCACCACTGAAGGCGCAGTGGTGTACGAGAACGAGCTGTTTCAGCTGATCGAGTACAAGCCGCTGACCGACAAGGTCTACGAGCGCCCGTTCCTGCTGGTGCCGCCCTGCATCAACAAGTTCTACATCCTTGACCTGCAGCCGGAAAATTCCTTCATCCGCTACGCGGTCAGCCAGGGCCAGCACACCTTTGTGGTGAGCTGGCGCAATCCGGACAAGGGCCAGTCCAAGAAGACCTGGGACAACTACGTCGAGGACGGTGTCATCGATGCCATCAGCACGGTGCAGGAGATCACCGGCGCCGAACAGATCAACGCCCTGGGTTTTTGTGTTGGCGGCACCATTCTGAGCAATGCATTGGCCGTGCTGGCCGCACGCGACCGCGAGCCGGTGGCCAGCGCCACCTTCCTGACCACGCTGATCGACTTCACCGACACCGGCATCCTGGACATCTTCATTGACGAAGCCTTTGTCAAGTACCGCGAAATGGAAATGGGCCAGGGCGGCATGATGAAGGGCAAGGACCTGGCTTCCACTTTCAGCTTCCTGCGTCCGAACGAGCTGGTCTGGAACTACGTCGCAGGAAATTACCTCAAGGGCGAGACACCGCCGCCTTTCGACCTGCTTTACTGGAACAGCGACAGCACCAACCTGCCCGGCCCGTTCTATGCCTGGTACCTGCGCAACATGTACCTGGAAAACAACCTGGTCAAGCCAGGCGTGCTGACCGTGTGCGGCGAGCAACTCGATCTGAACGCCGTGACGTTGCCGGTGTACATCTATGGTTCGCGCGAAGACCACATCGTTCCGATCGGTGGAGCCTATGCCGCAACCCAGGTGTTTCCGGGCGACAAGCGCTTCGTGATGGGGGCCTCGGGCCACATTGCCGGCGTCATCAACCCGCCTGCCAAGAACAAGCGCAGCCACTGGATCCGCGCCGATGGCCAGTTGCCCGAGAACTTTGATGCCTGGATGGAAGGCACCACCGAACACAAGGGCAGCTGGTGGGGCGACTGGACGCAATGGCTGCAGGGCCACAGCGGCAAGCAGGTGGATGCACCTGGTGGCTACGGCAACAAGTCCAAGGATTTCGAAGCCATCGAGCCGGCACCCGGCAGCTACGTCAAGAAAAAAGTCTGACCTGCTCTTGCAGGCGCTTTTCTGCTGACAAATTTCATTTTTCTGTTTCCCGTTTTCCGTTTCTCGATTACGGTTCACTGTTCAGTTCAATACGCAAGGAGTTCATTCATGGAAGACATCGTTATCGTTTCTGCCGTTCGCACCCCCGTAGGCAAATTTGGCGGTTCGCTGGCCAAGATTCCGGCCACTGAACTGGGCAGCATCGTCGTGCGCGAGGCCATCGCGCGTGCCGGTCTGCAGCCCGACCAGGTGGGCGAAGTGATCATGGGCCAGGTGCTGGCTGCAGGTGCAGGCCAGAACCCGGCGCGCCAGGCGATGATGAAGGCCGGCGTGGCCAAGGAAACCCCGGCCCTGACCATCAACGCGGTCTGCGGCTCCGGCCTCAAGGCCGTCATGCTGGCCGCCCAGGCAGTGGCCACCGGCGACAGTGAGATCGTGGTGGCAGGTGGCCAGGAAAACATGAGCGCCAGCGGACACGTGCTGAGTGGCTCGCGCGACGGCCAGCGCATGGGCGACTGGAAGATGGTCGATACCATGATCGTGGACGGATTGTGGGACGTGTACAACCAGTACCACATGGGTGTCACGGCTGAAAACGTGGCCAAGGAGCACGGCGTCACCCGCGAAATGCAGGATGCGCTGGCGCTGGGCAGCCAGCAAAAGGCAGCTGCGGCGCAGGATGCCGGCAAGTTTGCAGACGAAATCGTGCCCGTGTCCCTGCCGCAAAAAAAGGGCGACCCGGTGGTCTTTGACCAGGACGA
>JAGOCN010000166.1 GCA_017998735.1 Giesbergeria sp. | reverse complement strand
GGGCACATGGCGAAACAGCACCTCGCGCAGCGCCCATTTGGTGGTCGGGCGCTTGCGGCCCTGTTCCTGGCGCAGCTTGTAGTGCAGCGGCAGCTGCCAGGCAAATTCGACCACGCGGTGGTCCAGAAACGGCACGCGCGTTTCCAGGCTTACGCCCATGGCGGCGCGGTCCACCTTGGTCAGGATGTCGTCGGGCAGGTAGGTGAGCATGTCGAGTGCCATCAGGCGCTCGACCCCGTTCAAGCCGTCCAGCGCCGTGCCCAGCAGGCCGGTCAGCGGGGTGGGCGGCTCGGTGCCGCCGCGCACCACGTCCTGCGGCGCGGTCCAGTGCGACACCATGCCGTGGTAAAGCTGGTCGAGGGTCTGCACCTGCAGGATGCCGGCGCCCTTGCGCAGCTTGTCGCCCGCCATGTTCAGGTGCTGCGAACGCGACAGCGCCGTGTGCGCCACCAGCCGGTTCAAGGGCTCCGAGGGCACCTGCTCCAGCCCCCAGCCCAGCGCACGGCGCAGCGGCAGCGGCGCGGCAGACAGCCGCTGCCAGACGCGGCTGGCCAGCGCGTAGCGGCTGTAGCCGCAGAACAACTCGTCCCCCGCGTCGCCCGACAGCGACACCGTGACATGCTGGCGCGCCATCTGGCTGAGCAGAAAGGTGGGAATCTGCGACGAATCGGCAAACGGCTCGTCGTAGAGCTGGGGCAGGCGCGGAATGACGTCCAGCGCCTGCTGGGGCGTGACGTACATCTCGGTGTGGTCGGTGCCCAGGTGGCGCGCCACGGCCTTGGCGTGCTCGGCCTCGTTGAAGGCGTCCTCGTGAAAGCCCATGGAAAAGGTCTTGACCGGGCGGCTGGCCTGCGCCTGCATCAGCGCCACCACGGTGGACGAATCGACCCCGCCCGACAGAAACGCGCCCAGCGGCACATCGGCCACCATCTGCTGGCCAATTGCGTCTTTCAGCAACGCCTCCAGCGCGTCCACCGCCTGCGTGGCGGTGCCGGCAAAGGGCTGCGCCGCGCCGCGCCGGGCCACCTCGGCCAGCGACCAATACGTTTGCAGCACCGGCTCGGGCGCGGCCTGCGACACGGTCAGCAGGCAGCCGGGCTGCAGCTTGCCGATGCCTTCGTATATGGAACGGGCGCCGCCCACGTTGTTGTGCCGCATAAACAGGCACAGCGCATCGCGGTTGACCGCCGCACCAAACGCCGGGTGCGCGCGCAGCGCCTTCAGTTCGGAACCAAACAGAAACACCTTTGATCGGCCCGTGCCCTGCCAGCCGAAGTACAGGGGTTTTTCACCCAGGCGGTCGCGCGCCAGGGTGAGCGTGTGCGTCTGGCGGCACCACACGGCAAAGGCAAACATGCCCACCGCGCGTTCAACCGTGGCGCGGATGCCCCAGGCGTCAAAACCGGCCAGCAGCGTTTCGGTGTCGGAATGACCGCGCCAGGCGGGCGCCTGCCCGCCCCGCTCCAGCTCGGCGCGCAGGTGCAGGTGGTTGTAGACCTCGCCATTGAAGGCAATCACATAGCGCCCTGAGGGCGAGGCCATGGGCTGCGCCCCGGCGGCAGACAGGTCCACGATGGACAGGCGCCGGTGCCCGAGCGCAATGCCGGCGTCCGCGTCCAGCCAGTGGCCATCGGCGTCCGGCCCCCGGTGGGCAATGGCATCCGTCATGGCCTGCAGCGGCCCCAAGGCTGCGTCGGTGTGCCAGCCGCCGCCCAGAAAACCGGTGAATCCGCACATCAGTGGGCACTCCGGGCGCCTGGGCACCCACCAGACTTCCAGCTGTTGCTGACTTTGGCTCTGGACTGGAAAAGGATTTTTGTCAGGGCAGCAGGCACTTCAAGGCAACGCAGCAATGCCCACACCTTCAAAAGCGATGGAACGCGGCGAAGGCTCAAAAAAGTTTTCATGGCATTTCGCCCTACCTGAAGTTTTTCAAATATTGTCAATGGATCACTTGTTCCATATTCCCCTGCAGTCGATCACGGCCCCTTCAGGCCGGTCCATGCACTTGAATTCCTTGTGGTCCACAAGAAGAACATGTATGTCGCCCTGTTCAAGGCAGGTATTCACAGAGCTCAACTCCATGGATTTTTTGTTTGCGACAAGGCTTTTCAGATTGGGCTCAGAGACAAGCGTTGTTCCCTGGTGGTAATCCAGAATGGTGTTGAAAATATGAAGTGCCGGACTTTCCCTGATGTCATCTATGTCCGGTTTGAAAGTCACTCCGTAAAAGCAGACCACCAAGTCTTCGGCTTTTTTCTCAGGAGCAAGCTGCAAATGCTCATGGATGGATTTTTTTATCTTTTCTATGATCCATTCAGGCTTTCTGTCATTGACTTCTCTGGCAGCCCTGATCAATTTCGCTTCTTCTGGTTCAGCACTGACGATGAACCAGGGATCGACAGCAATGCAGTGCCCACCCACTCCGGGACCGGGTTGCAATATGTTGACCCGTGGGTGGCGATTCGCAAGCTTGATGAGCTCCCACACGTTGATTCCCTGCTTGTCGCAAATGATGGACAGCTCATTGGCAAAGGCAATGTTCACATCCCGAAAACTGTTTTCGGTCAGCTTGCACATTTCTGCGGTTCGGGCATTGGTGATGACGGCCTCGCCTTGCAAAAAGGTTTTGTAGAGGCTGGCAGCGGCTTCAGAGCATTTGGCGGTCATGCCACCGATCACGCGGTCGTTCTGCACCAGTTCGCGCAGCACCTGGCCCGGCAGCACGCGCTCGGGGCAGTGCGCCACCCGGATGTCGGAGGCCTCGCCATGCGTTTGCGGAAAGCTCAGGTCCGGGCGGGCTTCGGCCAGCCAGGCGGCCATTTGTTCGGTGGCGCCCACGGGTGATGTGGATTCCAGGATGACCAGGTCGCCGCGCTTGAGCACCGGGGCAATGGACTTGCTGGCCGATTCGATGTAGCCCAGGTCCGGATGATGGGGGCCACTCGGGCCCTCCTTGAACGGGGTGGGCACGGCAATCAGAAACGCATCGGCTGGCTCGGGCCGGGTGGTGGCGCGCAGGTAGCCGTCTGCGACTGCTGCCTGCACAACGCGGTCCAGATCGGGTTCGACGATGTGAATCTGGCCCCGGTTGATGGTGTCCACGGTGCTTTGCTTCACATCCACGCCGATCACTTTGATCTTGCGGCTGGCAAAAACGGCGGCAGTGGGCAGGCCGATATAGCCAAGGCCGATGATGGAGATGGTTTCAAAGTTCATGAAATGGCTCAGAGGTTGGACTGGACAAATCTGCAGTGAAGCAATTCAGCGGGCGGGGCGCTGCATGGCAAGCAGGGCCTCCAGAATGCGCTGGCAGGCCTTGCCGTCTCCGTAGGGGTTGTGGGCAAAGCTCATGCGTTCGTAGGCAGCCACATCGGTCAGCAGCTCGGCCAGATTGCGGGTGATGGCGGCCGTTTCGGTGCCGACCAGCCTGACCGTGCCGGCATCCACCGCTTCGGGGCGTTCGGTGGTGTCGCGCATGACCAGCACCGGCTTGCCCAGCGAAGGGGCTTCTTCCTGGATGCCACCCGAGTCGGTCAGGATGAGGTGGGCACGGCCCATCAGGTACACAAAGGGCAAATAGTCCAGCGGCGCGATCAGGTGCACGTTGGGGATGCCAGCCAGCAGGCGGTTGACCGGTTCACGCACGTTCGGGTTCAGGTGCACCGGGTAGACCACATCGACTTCCGGAAAGGCCTTGGCCGTCTCGGCCAGTGCCTGGCAGATGCGCTCAAAACCGCCGCCAAAGCTTTCGCGCCGGTGGCCTGTAACCAGAAGGATGCGCCGCCCGGCCGACAGGAACTTGAATTGCTCGGCAAAACGCTGTTGCAGCACGGCGTCGCTGCCCAGCTTGCCTGCCACTTCCAGCAGCGCATCGATGACGGTGTTGCCGGTGACGACGATGCGCTCGGGCGACACGCCTTCGCGCTGCAGGTTCTGGCTGGAAAGGGGGGTGGGCGCCAGGTGCAGCGTGGCCAGCGCACCGGTGAGCTTGCGGTTGGCCTCTTCGGGCCAGGGCGAATACAGGTTGCCAGTGCGCAGCCCTGCTTCCACATGGGCCACCGGAATCTGCTGGTAATAGGCGGCCAGGCTGGCGGCAAAGGTGGTGGCGGTGTCGCCGTGCACCAGCACCATGTCGGGCTTGAACTGGGAAAACACCTCCTTCATGCCCTGCAGGATGGAGGTGGTGACATCCGTCAGGTCCTGCCCCGGCTTCATGATGTCCAGATCGAAATCGGGCTGGATGCCGAAGAGTTCAAGCACCTGGTCCAGCATCTCGCGGTGCTGCGCGGTGACACACACCCTGGCATCAAAGCGCTTGTCGGCACCTAGTGCCAGCACGAGCGGTGCCATCTTGATGGCTTCGGGTCGGGTGCCGAAAACGGTCAGGATTTTCATTTTTGTGGATTCGATAGGGAACAAGAGGTCGGCCATTCAACACGCATCTGGTCAGCATGGAACCGCTCAGGCACAGACATGCCTGCAGGTTGGCAGCGGGTTGGGTGGTGGTGCACAGTGACAGCGTGGAAATTTGGCACCGGCCTGTTATACCAACTCTCTGGCGCCCGAAGTCTGAATGGAGCCATGGCAATGCCAATGGCAGCAGGGCATGCACTGCAGTACCTGCCCTGTGGAAATACCTGCACCTGCATGCACTTTGATGGCATGTGCAGGCCACCAACCCATCGCCATTGCTACCGCAGTGCGGGGTTGCCGCTATAGTGGCCGGCTCCTTTCATGAAGCACCTTCTCAACCTTCTTGCTGCCGTGGCCCTGCTGGTCTGGGGCACCCAACTCGTTCGCACCGGCATCCTTCGCGTGTTCGGCGCCAAGCTGCGCCAGATCATTGCGCGCAGCGTGCGCACACCGCTCAAGGCGGCGCTGTCGGGCGTGGGCGTGACGGCGGTGGTGCAGTCGAGCACGGCCACCGCGCTGATCGTTTCGTCGTTTGTCGGCCAGGGGCTGATGGCGCTGCCGGCGGCGCTGGCGGTGATG
>JAGOCN010000165.1 GCA_017998735.1 Giesbergeria sp. | reverse complement strand
ACCAAAAGCACCAGCCAGCCATCAAAGCCGCGAAACAGCGGCACGATGCGCTGGAGCAGCGTGGGTTTGTCAAAAGGGGTTGGCATGGGCGCGATTATCACGGCGCGCCTGCTGCACTGCAGCAACAGTGGACAATGCCGCTCTGCCCTTTTTCTTGCCAGCGCCTGCCACGCCCCTGCCTGCACAACCTGGGTGTTTGCACGGCGGCGCTGTCGCCTTGACCCATGACCACCACCACGCCAACTGCCGACACCACCACTGCCACCACCCACCTGCTTTACCTGCACGGCTTTCGCTCCTCGCCGCAGTCGGCCAAGGCCCGACTGATGGCAGCCCATGTGGCGCAGCGCCACCCGGCCGTGCAGTTCTGGAGCCCGCAACTGCCGCCATCGCCCTGTGCTGCCATGGAACTGGTGCGCGCTGGCACGGCCGACTGGCCAAAGCAGCGCATGGCCGTGGTCGGCTCGTCGCTTGGCGGCTATTACGCCAGCTGGGTGGCGCAGCAGATGCGCTGCCCGAGCGTGCTGCTGAACCCGGCCGTCAACCCGGCCCGCGACCTGGCGCAGTACATCGGCACAGAGACAGCGCAGTGGCATGCGCCGGGCGAGCATTTCTATTTCGCGCCTGAATTTGTCGCTGAACTGCACGCCCTGGACGTGCGCGATGCACCACCGGCCGCGCCGCAGTTGGCCATCGTTGCCAAGGGCGACGAAGTGCTGGACTGGCGCGAAATGGTGGCGCGCTACCCGCAGGCCGAGTTGCGACTGCTCGACGGCGGCGACCATGGGCTGAGCGACTTTGCCAGCCACATTGACAGCATCGTGCAGTTTTTGAAGCTGGCGAAATAAAAAACAAGGTGTTTTAGGGCTCCAGCGCTTGCTGGACATGCGCTGACAGCTCTTTTTTTCATAGCAAAACATACAGGTTTTGTGCATCCCATGTGTTGTCTCTTGCTGGCAGGAACCGCATCACCCGCAACACCCGCATCGTCGCCAACCCGCGCGGTTATGCCCCCGAAGGAGTCGCCGAAAACCCGGCATTCATGCCCACGCTGCTGCTGGAGGTCTGAAAAGCAGCCTGCGCTGCCATGGGAGAATTGCGCCCATGCACGCATTGTTTGAAGATTCCGGCAAATTTCTGGCCGGCCGCATCCTGTCCGAGGCCGACACGTCGGCCCAGATCGAGCTTGGCTCGGGCAAACGGGTGAAGGTGAAAACCGCCCACATCCTGCTCAGGTTCGACAAGCCCGCCCCGGCCGAACTGCTGGCGCAGGCGCAGGCGGAGGCCGCTGCCATCGACCTGGACCTGGCCTGGGAATTTGCCAGCGACGGCGAGTTCGGCTTTGCCGACATGGCGCGCGAGTATTTTTCCGAGCAGGCCACGCTGGTGCAGCAGGCCGGCGCCCTGCTGGCGCTGTACGAGGCGCCGCACTACTTTCGCCGCGCCGGCAAGGGCCGCTTCAAGAAGGCGCCGGCAGACATCCTGCAGCAGGCCCTGGCCGCCATTGAAAAAAAGAAACGCGTGCTGGCGCAAATTGGCGAATGGGCCGAAGCGCTGGTGCGCGGCGAGTGCCCCGAGCCCATCCGCGAGCAGCTTTACAAGATCCTGTTCCGCCCGGACAAGAACGCGCCCGAATACAAGGCGGTGGTGGACGCCAGCCGCGCCGCGCACCTGCCGCCGCTGGCGCTGCTGCAAAAGGCCGGCGCCATCGATTCGAGCTACCAGTTCCACTGGAAGCGCTTTCTGTTCGACAACTTTCCCAAGGGCACGGCCTTTCCTGCACTGGCCGCACCGCAGCCGCCGGACGACCTGCCGCTGGCCGACGTGCAGGCGTTTTCCATCGACGACTCGCACACCACCGAAATCGACGACGCGCTGTCGGTGCGCGGCCTGGGCAGCGGCACGGTGCTGCTGGGCATCCACATCGCCGCACCAGGCCTGGCGATTGCGCCGGGCGATGCGCTCGACCAGCTGGGCCGCCAGCGCCTGTCCACGGTCTACATGCCGGGCCACAAGATCACCATGCTGCCGCCCGAGGTGGTGCAGCTGTACACGCTGGACGCGGGCCGCGCCAACCCGGCCGTGTCCCTGTACGTGACCATTGACGAGGCCACGCTGGCCATCACCGCCACCGAAACCCGGCTGGAGCGCGTGCCGGTCAGCGTCAACCTGCGCCACGACCAGCTGGACCACATCGTCACCGAAGACTGGCTGGCCAACCCCGCCATTCAGACCGAAAACACCCCCCAGCCCTTGCTGGACCTGCGCGAGCAGCTATCGTTTTTGTACCAGCTGGCCAAGGTGCTGAAGGCCCAGCGCGAGGTGGTGCGCGGCAAGCCGGAGAACTTCAACCGGCCGGACTACAACTTTCGCCTGGTCGGCAACGATGGCGCCGAGCCCAGCGGCGCCGAGCAGGTGCAGATTGGCACGCGCCAGCGCGGCGCGCCGCTGGACCTGATCGTGGCCGAGGCCGCCATCGTCGCCAACAGCACCTGGGGCAACTGGCTGCACGAGCTGGGCGTGCCCGGCATCTACCGCAGCCAGGCCAGTCTGGCGCCGGGCGTGAAGGTGCGCATGGGCACGCGGGCGCAGCCGCACGCCGGCATTGGCGTCAAAAGCTACACCTGGGCCACGTCGCCGCTGCGCCGCTATGTCGATCTGGTGAACCAGTGGCAGATCATTGCCTGCGCACGCCATGGCAACACCGCCGCGCTGGCCGCGCCGTTTAAGCCGAAAGACGCCGACCTGTTTTCCATCATCAGCAGCTTTGACGCCACCTACAGCGCCTACAACGGTTACCAGGCCGGCATGGAGCGCTTCTGGACGCTCAAGTACCTGGAGCAGAACGGCATCACCGAACTGACCGCCACGGTGTTCAAGGAAGGCCCGGCCGGCAGCTTTCTGGTGCGCGCCGACACACTGCCACTGGTGTTCCCGGTGCTGGGCGCGCAAAGCCTGCCGCGCGGCGCGCAGCTGCGCGTGAAACTGGGTGACATTGACGACATCACGCTGGACCTGCACGGCACCGTGCTGGAGCGCCTGGACAGCACCGCGCCCGGTTCCCAGGCGGCCAATGACAGCGCCGAAGGCGACGAGGACGACGACAGCGCCGTGGCCGGCCCGCTGGCCATTGCGGTGGACATGGACGAGGATGGCACCGATGCCAGCCCTGCGGCTGCCGCTTCTATGGCGTCTCCCGCGTCTGCTGCTGCAGACAACAGCAGCAGCGCAGACACCGCGCCCGCTACCGCCACCTCAGTGCCGTGAAGCTGACGGGCTGGTTTCGCTCCCTGAGCACGCTCCAGCTGGCGCTGGGCGTGTCGCTGCTGCTGCACGCCGCCGTGTTGTCGGTGCGCTTTATAGACCCCGAGGGCTTCAACCGCGTTTTTGAGGACACGCCGCTGGAGGTCATTCTGGTCAACGCCCGCTCGAATGAGCGGCCCGACGCGGACAAGGCGCAGGCGATGGCGCAGTTTGCGCTGGCCGGGGGCGGCGAAGCAGACAAAGGCCGCGCCACCAGCCCCTTGCCCTACTCGGCGCTGACCGCCATTGGCAACGACTTTGAAGAAGCGCAGCGCAAGATGGACGCCATGCAGGAGCAGCAAATGCAGCTGCTGGCCCAGTTGCGCCAGCAGATTGCCGCACTGCCCCCGCCCGACCCACGCGCTGCGCGCCCGAACGCCGAACAAAGCGCGAAGGACGACCGCCGCCGCCAGCTGGTCAAGCTGCTGGCCGAAATTGAAAAACGCATCAACGAAGAAAATGCCCGGCCCAAAAAGCGCTACATCAGCCCGGCCACGCGCGAAGCGGTGTACGCCGTGTACTACGACGCGATGCGCCGCAAGGTCGAAGACAAGGGCACGCGCAACTTCCCCGAGCAAAACGGCGCCAAGCTGTATGGCGACCTGACGATGATCGTCACCGTGAACCACGACGGCCGCGTGCTGTCCACCGAAATCGTGCAGGGCTCAGGCAGCCGGGTGCTGGACACCCGCGCCGAGGCCATTGCCCACGCCTCCGGCCCGTTTGGCGAATTCGGCCCCGAAATGCGCAAGAAGGCCGACCAGATTGCCGTGGTGTCGCGCTTCAAGTTCACGCGCGACCTGACCCTGGAGACCAGCGTCGAATGAGCGCATCCCTTTTCTCTTTCGTTTCTCAAGGCGTGGACGCCTACTGCGTGATGGGCCACCCGGTGGCGCACAGCCGCTCGCCCTGGATCCATGCACGCTTTGCCGAACTGACCGGCCAGGCGCTGGCATACGACCGCTGCCTGGTGCCGCTCGGCGGGTTTGCAGAGGCGCTGCAGGCCTTTGTGGCTGCGGGCGGGCGCGGCTGCAATGTCACCGTGCCGTTCAAGCTGGAAGCGGCGCAACTCGCCACCCGGTGCAGCGAGCGCGTGCAACTGGCCGGCGCCGCCAACACGCTCAGCTTTATCGATGGCGCCATCGTGGCCGACAACACCGACGGCCTGGGCCTGGTGGCCGACCTCACACGCAATGCCGGTGTTGACCTGGCCGGGCGCGATGTGCTGCTGGTCGGCGCAGGCGGCGCGGCCGCTGGTGCGCTCGGGCCCCTGCTGGCCGCAGGTCCGCGCCGCGTGGTGGTGGCCAACCGCACGCTGGCCCGTGCCGAGGCGCTGGTGCAGTCGCATGCCGCCCTGGCCGCGCTACAAAAAGCAGAGCTGCTAGCGCTTACCCCACAAGCGCTAGAGGCAGATTTGACCAAAAATTGCGCATTTGACGTGGTCATCAACGCCACCGCCAGCAGCCTGGCCGGTGGTGGTGTGCCGGTGCCGGCCAGCGTGCTGCGCGCCGGCAGCTTGGCCTACGACATGATGTACGGCCCTGCCGCGCAGGGCTTTCTGGACTGGGCAGCGCAGCACGGCGCCCAGCCCCGCGACGGCCTGGGCATGCTGGTGGAGCAGGCGGCCGAAGCCTTTGCCATCTGGCGCGGCGTGCGCCCGCCCGGCGCGCAGGTGCTGGCAGAGCTGCGTGCACTGATGGCCGCAGAAGCGGCTGCC
>JAGOCN010000164.1 GCA_017998735.1 Giesbergeria sp. | reverse complement strand
GCCCAGGCCCCTGGCCTCAATGGCAAAGGGCGGCGGCGCGGACATAGCGAGTGCGGGAGTGGGGTTCAATGTCGGGTCAGTCATGGTTCACGGTTGGGGCCAGAGGCTTTTGTCGAGCATGGCCCAGATGGCGCGTGCGGTGGCAGACCGGCCTGCCTGGATGGCGCGGCGCTTGCGCCAGCAAGCTGGCAGGCCGAGCAAGGCGTCGCGCTTGGCACGCCAGGCCACTGCCGCCTGGCCGCGCAGGGTGAACAATACCAGCGCTGCCAGGTTGGCCAGCAGGTGCAGCGGCAACAGCAGCCAGAACAAACCACCCGGCATGTTCTTCACATAGGTCCAGACCAGGTTGCGCTGACCGTGGTAGCCGCTGAAATCGCTGCGTCGGCCCGTGATGGCCGAACCGACATGGTGGCAGACGGCCTCGGGCACATGCCAGCATTGATGGCCCTGCAGTCGCAGGCGAAAGCCCAGGTCCACGTCTTCGAGGTAACAAAAAAAATCTTCATCCAGCCCACCCACTGCCTGCCAGGCGCTGCGCCGGTACAGCGCGGCGGCGGCACAGGGGGAAAAGATTGGCCCCTCCCCGCTTGTGCCCTCCGATCGCAGGCGGCCATGGTCACGGCGAAAGGCCCGGCCAGACCAGTGGTAGCTGTCGCCCGTGCCATCCAGCACCGCAGGGTCTGCTGCGTCGAGCAGGCTGCACCCAAACGCAGCGCCTGCGGGGTGGCGGTGCGCAGCGGCCAGGAGCTGCTCGAGCCAGTCGGGTGCAGGGAAGGCATCCGGGTTGAGCAGGGCCACCCAGGGCGTGGCAGCCTGCGCAACCGCCAGGTTGTTGGCGCGGGCAAAGCCGTGGTTGGCGCCCAGGCGCACCAGGCTGAAACGCGGGTCTTGCAGGGCGGGCACCAGCTCGGCCGAGCCGTCGGTGCTGCCGTTGTCCATGACAAGCACCCGGAACGCGCCCATGGTTTGCTGCTGCAAGGTCTGCAGGCATTGCGGGAGGTGTTGCAACCCGTTCCAGTTCACGATGACGACCGTCACCCGCGCCGCATCAGCGCCCACAGACCCCACCGGCTTAGCCTGCCTTGCGGAATTGGCGGTAGAGAGATTCATACAAAAAGGTCTCTTCTTCCACGCGCAACGGCAGCGGCAAAGCGGCGCGCCAGCGCTCGAGCACCGCGGGATCACTCTGCACCTGGGCGATGGCCTGGGCCCAGGCAGCAGGATCGCCTGCCGGGAGCGCCAGGCCAGCGCCCGTCTCTGCCATGAGTTCAGCAGGCGCGCCCAAGTTGGAGACCAGCGCGGGAACGCCCAAGGCAGCGCTCTCGCGCAGCACAAGCGAGAAACTCTCGGGAACGATGGAGGGCAGGCACAGCAGGTCGATGCTGCCCAGCATGGCGCCCACACCGACCGCATCGAGCTGCCCCAGCAACTGCACCCGCGGATCGGCTGCCACCATGCGGTGGATGGAGTCGGCATAGGCCACATCGCCATGGAGCCCCCCGGCCACCATGAGCCGCAGCGGAGCGTCGGGAATGGCGGCCAGGGCCTGCAGCAGCACCTGCAGGCCTTTTTGGGGGACGATGGTACCGATGTAACCCAGGGTGAGCGGCCTGGCACCGGCAGGGGGCATCGCGGGCGAAGCCGCGTGGCGCAGCAGGGCCAGCAAATCAATGCCATGCGGGATGACCTGCACTTGCAAGCCGTCGAAGGCGGCGCGGTAACGGTCGGCCACGTAGGCCGAAGGCGCTACACAGACGCTGGCGGACGCCAGCACAGCCGCCGCTTGCCGGTGGCGCTGTGCCAGGGATTCGGCATCCCAGGGCGGCACCTTGCAATCCTTGGCGCAACGCTGGCCTTGCTGCGGCCCATCGCACTGCTGGCCACGCAAATTGACCAGGTTGATGCGGTTGCATGGCAAGAAAAAGTCGGTCAGCGTGAGCACATAGGGCAGACCGCACTGCTGCGCCGCCTTGATGGCCGTGGCCATGCGCATGGGATGCAGCAGATGGAGCATGTCAAAGCGCTGTTCCTGCATCCAGCTTTGAAGCGGATCGACCCATACCGGGGCGATGTCAAAGCTGTAATCGGCTGTCACCGGCAAGGCCGCGCGCGGCAGCAGGGTGATGGGCACGCCGTCATGCACGGTATCGAAGGCACCGGGCAAGCCGCTGGCGGCCAGGCCGTCGCAGGCGCCGGGCTGCACCGCGCAGGCCAGCACCCGCACATGGTGGCCGGCCCGCTGGGCCGTGCGCGCAAGATTCAGCGCCACGCGCTCGGTGCCCCCCGAAAACTCGGGAAAAAACTGGTGAAGGACGATCAGGATACGCATCAGACACCCGCCTTGAGTTCACGATGGAAAGCGGCAGCCATGTCTGCCTCGGGGCCGCTCTGGCCCTGGCTGTCCAGATAGAAAAAGCCCAGTGCGCCGCCGGCCGTGGCGGCGAAGGTCTTGCGCACCACGTCGCGCAGTTCGTGGCGCAACAGGCTGTCCTGCGGACCATACACCGCAGCAGCAAACTGGTTGAAATGCTCCAGTCGCGCCAGGAAGCTGTCGGCAAAGCGCCGCGCCTCGTCACGCGCTCGGGCGTCCAGCACGGAGTTGGCACCCAGGTACTGGCGGGCGACATCGGCCAGGAAGGCATCGAGACGCTCATCGCCCAGCGCCACCGGTGCGTGGGGCTGCAGATCGGCCAGCGTTTGCCGCGAGGACTGCACCCAGGCGCTGATTTCCTTGCCCAAGGGGCGTGCATCCGGTGCCGCCTCCAGGGCACTCAGCCACGCCGAGACATGGGCCGCCGTGGATACCATGCCTGCCAGCAAGCCCAGCGCCGATTCGCAGCGCGGATAGGTGAAGTCCTTGAACAGGCCCACCAGAAAGATCACATCGACGAAGGTGCGCTTGAGGTAGTAATAAGCGGGCCGGTTGTGCGAGTGGATGACCTTCACGGAGGCCAGCATGGCCACGCGGTAGCCGTCCTTGATGAGGCGGATGCCGAGGTCGAGATCTTCTGCATAGTCGCCCCGGTAGCGATAACGCATGAAGCATTCGCGCGAAATCAGGCACGACACATCGCTGAGCTGCCCCTGTGAGCGCAGCGCCATGTGGTCGTCGCCCTGAAATTCGCCGATGCGGTCGTACTCCAGGCACCCCAGAAAGCGGTAGTGGGTATTGACCATGGAGTCGTACATCATGTCGCTGTCGCTTCGGCTGTACTCGGCGCAGGAGGCGGCCATCAGTTTCTGGTCGGCATGGTCCAGCAGGTAGCGCAGCATGCCGTGCATCCAGTGGTCGCCGATGGGATAGGCGTCCTGGACCATGAACAGCAGATAGTCGCCGCTGGCCGCATCGGCACCGCGGTTGCGGGCGTAGCTGTGGGTGAACTCCGAGGGCAGTATCTGCACCACCTTGCAACCGGCCTCATACGCCCAGGCCACCGTGGCATCGCGCGAGCCTGAGTCCACCACCACGATTTCGATCTCGCGCACGGCCTTTTGCGCGCGCAGCTTGCGCAGCATCCAGCGGAACTCCGGGCCGGCATTGAGCGTGGGGATGACGACGGACACCTTGAAATCCAGCGTGTCACCGCCACCGGTGAGGTCGGGGTGCAGTCGCACCTGGTGCGGGGCGGGCGGTGGCGCATGAAAATCTGCCTGCTGCCCGCCGGGCGGCCCCGATGCCAGCCGCGGCAGGTAGGCAGGGCCGTGGCGCAGGTAGTAAGGCAGGCGACACAAAAAACCCATCCAGCCATGCCGCCGCACTTCGACCCCTACGGCTTGTACGCCGTGGCGCAACAGGCGCTGCGGCTGGGGCGAACGCAGCCACGCCAGCAGGCGCGACAGGCCACGCAAGGGACGGGTGATGCGCCAAGAGCGGGACTGGTGGAGCGCTTGCAATTGCGCGCTGAGCGCTTCCAGTTGCTGCAAATGCAGGCTGCGCAGTTGCTCCAGCTTGCCCAACTCCTGTTGCTGCGCCTGAATTTGATGTAACTGCAGGACCGCGGCCTCGCGCGCCTGACCCAGCTGTTCCTGGAGCGATGCAACCACCTGGCGCTCCTGGTCCAGTTGCACATGGAGCGACGCGACCACCTGTTGCTCTTGGCCCAGCTGCTCCTGGAGCGACGCAATGACCTGTTGCTCGTGGCCCAATTGCGCATGGAGCGCGCTGGCCACTTGCCGCTCCTGGTTGAGTTGCTGCGTCTGCGTTGCCAGCAACTGCATCAAGGCCACGACCTGGCCCGGCGTCCAGCGCGCCAGCTGGCGGATGGCCAGCTGCTCCAGCATGCGCTGACGGCGATCGCCTTGCGTCTGTGCGTGGCCCGAGCCTTCATCTGCGCTCAAAGCATAAATGGCGGATACACCCAGCACCCTGCGAAAACCACCCCGTTCGGCCAGCTGCAGCCAGAAATCCCAGTCTTCGAACAGTTGCAGGCCCGTTTCAAACCGGCAGGCAGGCGATTGCTCGACTACCTCACGGCGAAACAGTACGGCATGGATAGGCAGGAAATTTTCCAGCTGCAGGCGCACGGGATCGAAGTCCAGGGCAAACACATGGCCCGCCACCCGCTGTTCGCGCGGCCCGGTCATGGCCTGCACGTCGGCATAGGCTGCCACCAGCGCAGGATCGGCATCCAGCGTGGCCACCAGTTTGGCGAGATGCTCAGGCAGCAGCCAGTCGTCATCGTCCAGGAAAAGGGCGTACCGTCCCTGCGCAGCTTGCAGCAGGGCATTGGCCGCCTCACTGCGCTCCAGCGGCTGCCCCGGCTCTACCCACCGGATGCGACCCGGGAGATCGGTGCCTGGCTGCCAAGGAAGCGACTGACCACTGGCGTTGACGACCACGATCTCCCAGTCGGTGAAAGACTGGTCAACGACCGATTGAATGGCCTGTGCCAGCGTTTCGCGGCCCATGGTTCGGATGAGCACCGACACCTGAACATGGTGGTCGGAGTGCTCCGGGGATGGGGGGGAGATGGAATCATTCAGCGCAAACGCTCGGTGCTTTAAAGAATATGGAAGCAAAGCCTGCAGCCATCGGGCACAGGGGTTTGCGGG
>JAGOCN010000163.1 GCA_017998735.1 Giesbergeria sp. | reverse complement strand
CAGGGCTACCGCCTGGTCATGCCGCGCGCGCTGGCGCTGGCCGTGGCCATGCCGCTGATTGCGGTCTGGACCACGCTGGCGGCGCTGACCGGCGGCATGCTGGCGGCCAATGTGGCCATGGACGTGTCGCCCGCCTACTTCATGCAGGCGCTGCCCGGCGCGGTGGAGTTTTCCAACCTGACGCTGGCGCTGGCCAAGTCGGTGGTGTTCGGTCTGCTGATTGCGCTGGTGGGCTGCCACTGGGGCCTGCGGGTGGAGCCCAACACGCAAAGCCTGGGCGCTGGCACCACCGCCTCGGTGGTGACTTCCATCACGGTGGTCATTGTGGTCGATGCGCTGTTTGCCATTGCTTTCAAGAACGTGGGAATCTGAGGCATGGCACAGCAACCACAACCACAACCACAACCGCAGCAGCAGCAGCCCGGCGCCGACCCCAACGCTGCCGCCCCTGCCGAACCGGTGGTGCAGATTGCCGGCCTGTGGTCGGTGTTTGGCGAGGGCGACGCCGCCTTTGCGGTGCACCAGGACCTGGACCTGACCGTGCAGCGCGGCGAAATGCTGTCGCTGGTGGGCGGCTCGGGCACCGGCAAGACGGTGCTGCTGCGCCAGATCCTGGGGCTGTTGCAACCGGCACGCGGCAGCGTCACGGTGCTGGGCCGCCCGGCCAGCGAAATGGGCGGCGAAGGCGCCGCCAGCCGGGTCGGCATGCTGTTCCAGCAGGGGGCGCTGTTTTCGGCCTTCAATGTGCTGGACAACATCGCCTTTGCGCTGCGCGAGCAGGGCACGCTGCCCGACGATCTGGTCTGCGACGCGGCCATGGTCAAGCTGCAGATGGTGGGGCTCAAACCCGAGCACGCCTCGCGCATGCCGGCCGACCTGTCGGGCGGCATGGTCAAGCGCGTGGCGCTGGCGCGGGCGCTCATCATGGACCCGCCGCTTTTGTTGCTGGACGAGCCCACCGCCGGGCTGGACCCGAACGGCGCCGACGAATTTTGCAACCTGCTGCACGAGCTGCACGACGCCCTGGGCCTGACCATGGTGATGGTCACGCACGACCTGGACACGCTGTTTGCGCTGTCGTCCCGCGTGGCGGTGCTGGCCGACAAGCATGTCATCACCACCGGCCCGGCCACCGAGGTGGCGCACTTTGCGCACCCGTTCATCGAACACTTTTTTCTGGGGGACCGGGGGCGCCGCGCCATGGCCCCGGTCACCGCTTCAAAGGAAGACGCCTGATGGAAAACAAATCCCATGCCCTGGCAGCCGGCCTGTTCGTGCTGGTCATGGCCGCGATGCTGGCGGGCCTGGCCATGTGGCTGACGCGCGACAGCGGCAGCTACCACTCTTATGAAATGTCCACCAAGGAAGGCGTCAGCGGCCTGCAGCCGCAGGCCACGGTGCGCTACAAGGGCGTGTCGGTCGGCAAGGTGACCTACATCGGCTTTGACCCGCAGGTCAGTGGCAATGTGCTGATCCGCATTGCCGTGGAAGACAGCACCCCGCTCACGCAGACCACCTTTGCCACGCTCAACTACCAGGGCGTGACCGGCCTGGCCTATGTGCTGCTGGACGACGCGGGCGAACCCCAGGCGCAGCTGCCGCCCGGCGACAGCGGCCTGCCGCGCCTGCCGCTGCGCTCGTCGCCGTTCAGCCAGCTGGCCGACCAGGGACCGCAGATCCTGGGGCAGGTGCAGGAGGTGACGCGCCGCATGAACCAGCTGCTCGACGAGGACAACCGCAAGGTCTTCAGCGCCACCATGCAGAACATCGGCGACGCCGCCGCCGATGTCAGCGCGCTGGCCCGCCGGCTGGACGCCACCGTGGAGCAGCGCCTGGACCCGGCCCTGGCCGCGCTGCCGCCGCTGGCACGCGACACCACGGCAGCGCTCAAATCGCTGCAGGCCGCCGGCACGCAGGTGGCCGGCGTGGCCAGCGAGGTCGGCAGCACCGTGAAGCGCTTGAACGCCCCCGGCGGCGTCATCGACCAGGCCGGCGAAAGCACCAAGACGCTGGCGCGTGCCGCCGACCGCCTGAGCACCAGCACCTTGCCCCGGCTGGAGCGCGCCGCCGAACAGACCGGCAACGCGGCGCGCCAGTTCGGCCGCGTGGCCGGCAGCCTGAGCGACAACCCGCAGGCGCTGCTGTACGGCCCCGGCCGTGCAGCGCCCGGCCCCGGCGAGGACGGTTTTGCCGCCCCCGCGCCCGCTTCTGAAAGACCTGCCCGATGAACCCGAATGCTCTTTTTTCAATAGCTGCTGGCGCACGCCTGGCAAGCGCTGCAGCCGTTTTTGGCCTGGTTTTTCTGGCGGGCTGCTCGGTGCTGCCCACGCCGCCCGAGCGGCCGGTGGTGTACGACTTCGGCCCCGGCCTGCCGGTGGCGCCGGCCGGCCAGCCTGCATCCAGCAATGGCCATGGCACCGCTGCCATGCCCGCCGCACGCCTGCCCACGCTGGCCCTGGCCGATGTGCAAAGCGTGGGCCGCAGCGACAACAGCACCGCCGTGCTCTACCGCCTGGCCTACACCGACGCCCGGCAGCTGCGCCCTTACCAGCTGGCGCGCTGGTCGCTGCCCCCGGCGCAGCTGGTGCAGCAGGCACTGCGCACGCAGCTGGCAGAGCGCCGTGCGGTGCTGAGCGCCGACGACGCGCTGGCGGCCGCCCGCGAGGGGGCTAGCACCGGCACGGCCAGCCGCGCCGCCAATGCAGGCAGCCTGCCCACCGTGCTGCGCGTTGAGCTGGAGGAATTCAGCCAGGTGTTCACCAGCGCCAGTGCCAGCAACGCCCTGGTGCGCCTGCGCGCCACGCTGGTCGAACCCACGGCGGACGGCGAAAAGCTGCTGGGCCAGCGGCTGTTCACGGCGCAGGCCCCCGCGCCCAGTGCGGACGCTGCCGGCGGCACGCGCGCCCTGGCCGACGCCACGGCGCAGACGGCGCAGGCCGTGGCGCAGTGGGTCGAGCAGCTCGGGCACTGAAGCACGCAGACATCCCCCGCTGCACCGGGCACTGCACGCCCGTGCGGCTGGCCGGTTGCTGCAGCCTGCAGCGCAGCGTGCCTGCAGTCCCCTGAAAGCGCCTTGCAGAACCGGCCCTTTGCGGCGCCCGGAGCCGGGTAGGCCGCTGCTGACGCGGGCTGCCCCCGACGGCCTACGCCTGCCAGACGCGCACCGTCCTAAAGTTGCCCCATCGCACCCGGCAGTGGTTCCATACACAACGGATGGATGGCCAGAGCGAAACTTTCAAAGGACACAACCATGAACGAAGACCGCATCAAGGGCAACTGGAAGCAATTCACCGGCAAGGTGCAAGAGCAATGGGGCAAGCTGACGAACGACGACATGGACGTGATCGACGGCAAGCGCGAGCAGTTTGTCGGCAAGCTGCAAGAGCGCCATGGCCTGGCCAAGGACGCTGCTGAAGACCAGCTGAACGACTGGCAAAAGCGCAACCCCGACTTCCGTTTCAACGACTGACCGATGGACGCTCCGGTGCGTGGCCAGCGGCCCCGCACCGGCCTGTGCCTTGCAGCCCCGGGGCTGCAAGGCACAGGCTCTCAAACCCTCGGGTTCAACCGCTTTGCAAATTCCGGACTTTCCAAAGTCACCCCTGTTTTTTTACCTTTTCTCTGCACAGAGTCAGGAGCCCTTCCCATGAAATTCAACCGCAACCTGATTGCCCTGGTCGCCGCCAGCTTTGTCGCCACCGCTTCGATGGCCATGCAGCCCGCCGAGTATTCGACCGGCAAGGACCGCATCAGCGCCGACTACAAGATGCACAAGGAAAAGTGCGATGCCCTGAGCGGCAACGCCAAGGACGTGTGCGAAAAGGAAGCCAAGGGCGCTGAAAAAGTCTCCCGGGCCGAACTGGACGCCCAGTACAAGCCGAGCGAAAAAGCCGCTTACAAGGTGCGCAAGGAACGCGCAGACGCTGCCTACGAAGTGTCCAAGGAAAAGTGCGACGACCTGAGCGGCAACGCCAAGGACGTGTGCAAGAAGGACGCCAAGGCAGAGCATGTGAAGGGCGTGGAAATGGCCAAGATCGCAGAAGCGAAGGCCAAGCCGGGCGACACTACCGCCGAGAAGCGCGCCGACGTGGCCGAAGCCCGCAAGGAAGGCGCCGAGGAAATGCGCGAAGCCAACTACAAGGCCGCCAAGGAGCGCTGCGACACGCTGTCGGGCGATGTCAAGGACAAGTGCGTGGACGACGCCAAGCGCAAGTACGCCCAGTAAAAAAACACCACCGTCCGGGCCACCCGCTGGCCCGGAGCCGGAGTAAACCAAACGACAAAACCCCGCACTGCGGGGTTTTGTCGTTTCCGGAAGCAGTGCAGCCGCCGACAAAGGCTGCAGGGGCAGCGCTTCAACTTCTCAACGCATCAACGCATCAGCGCCTCGATCTCGTCCGGCTCCACCGGCACACCGCGGCTGATCAGTTCGCAGCCGCCCTCAGTGACGATGGCATCGTCCTCGATGCGGATGCCGATGCCGTGAAAGGCTTCGGGCACGCCCGGCGCCGGGCGCACATACAGGCCGGGCTCGATGGTCAGCACCATGCCCGGCCGCAGGATGCGGCTGGGCCGGTCGACAATGGTTTCGCCCGACAGCGGGTCGCGCCGCTCGCTCGTCTGGCCCACCTCGCCCGGCTCCACATAGCTGCCGCAGTCGTGCACGTCCATGCCCAGCCAGTGGCCGGTGCGGTGCATGTAGAACGGGAAATACGCCCGGCTGGCGACCACGTCCTGCGCGGTGCCATGCTTGCTTTTGTCCAGCAACTTAAGGTCCAGCAGGCCCTGCGCCAGCACCGCCACGGTGGCGTCGTGCGGGTCGGTGAAGCGGGCACCGGCGCGGGTGGCGTCCACGGCCGCATATTGGCTGGCCAGCACCAGGTTGTACAGATCGCGCTGCGGCCCGGTGAATGTGCCGTTGGCCGGAAAGGTGCGGGTGATGTCGCTGGCATAGCCGTCGAGCTCGCAGCCGGCGTCGATCAGCACCAGTTCGCCAGCGCGCACCGGCGCGGCATCGGCCCGGTAGTGCAGCACGCAGGCATTGGCGCCGGCGGCGACGATGGA
>JAGOCN010000162.1 GCA_017998735.1 Giesbergeria sp. | reverse complement strand
TTCGTCGCGCTGGCTGCGGGGCTGTCTGTGCCCGGCTGAGCCGGGTACTGCAGCTGGCCGGGGCTTTTTGGCCCGAGTGGCTTGCAATGTGCTTGCAGTGCGCTTGCGGGACTTGGGTGAAAAGCGCCGAATTTTGCTATAAAAAAAGGAGCTGCTGGCGCAGGCTGCGCATGGGCTGGAGGCAGTTTTTGCCTAAAAATGAAGGGGACGACAGCGGAAGTGCCCGCTTGGTGCCGCGCTGCCCAGCCAGCCTTGTAGTCAGCCAGCCCTGCATCCAGCCACGAACCGCCCACTGCTGCAGGCACAAAAAAGCGCGCCAGTCCTTGCGGGTGGCGCGCCGGGGCGGCAGGCGCTGCGGCCTGCGGGCCTGTGCCGTTACATCGCCTGGCTGGTCATGTAGTCCACCGAGGCCTTGACGTCGGCATCGCTCAAGGTGCTGTTGCCACCCTTGGGCGGCATCATGCCCTTGGCGCCCTGGTAGCCCTCGATGGCGTGCTTGTAGAGGGTCTCGTTGCCCTGTGCGATGCGCGGTGCCCAGTCGGTCTTGTCGCCCAGCTTGGGCGCGCCTGCCACGCCGGCGGCATGGCACAGCGCACAGGCCTTGTCGTACACGCCCTTGCCCATGGCCATGTCGGACACCGGTGCCATGCCGCCCGAAGCGGCAGGAACAGCAGTGCCGCCAAAAACGGCACCGCCGGAAGCCGGTGCGCTGTCTGTGGGAGCGGCAGCCGTGCTGGCAGGTGCGTCGGAAGGTGCGGCCGGTTCGGTGCTGGCCATGGGCGGAGGGGTCGGCTCGGGTGCCGGTGTGACGGCCACGGGCGCGGACGGCGCAGTGGTGGTGGTGGAGGCAGACTGCTTGTCGCCACAGGCCACCAGGAACACGGACAGGGCCGCAACGGTCAACAAATGGGTTTTCTTCTTCATGGGGTGTCCTCTTGAAGGGACGTGAAAAAAGTGAAGTTCCGGCGCCGGGTGGGCAGGGCAGCAGCACGGGTGTGGATTTTGCCGCGCCTGGAGGGCTGCCACGGCCAGCAAAAAATCCAATGCGCGCCTGCCTTTGCCTGCCGGTTCCTCGCGCCCTGCCCGGGTGGCCTGGCCTTGCAGTCCGTGCCTGCCGCAACCTGCAATGCAGTGCCGGGGCACGCGCGGATGATAGGAAGGATTGCCCGCCTTGGCTCTGCAATGCAGCCAAAAAGCGGCACCGGCCTACAAGGCGGGCGCCGGGCGGGCGCAGCCAGCGCCACGCGTTGGCGGCAGGCAAGGGCGCAGTCTGTCAGGCCCGTTTCAACGGCCGCGCCGGGTTGCCGGCCACGGTGGCGCCGGCCGGCACGTTGCGCGTGACCACGCTGCCAGCGCCGACGATGGCGTCGTCGCCAATGCACACGCCGGGCAGCACCAGCGCCCCGGCGCCAATCCAGACATTGCGGCCGATGTGCACCGGCCGGCCCAGTTCCAGCCCGGCGCGGCGCGTGGCGGCGCCCCGCGGGTGGTCGGCGGCCAGAATCTGCACACCGGGGGCAATCAGCGTGCCGTCGCCAATGGTCACCTCGGCCACGTCCAGGATGGTGCAGTTGAAATTGACGAACACCCTGGCGCCCAGATGGATGTTGAAGCCGTAGTCGCAGTAAAACGGTGCGCGCACGGCGGTGCCGTCGCCCACCGCTGCCAGCCGCTCGCGCAGCAGTGCATGCCGCTCGGCTGCGGCCGGCGCGCCGGGGGCGGTGTTGTAGCGCGCCAGCCAGGCCTGGGTGGCGGCGGCGTCGCGCTGCAGTTCGGCGTCGCTGGCGTCGTACAACGCGCCGGACAGCATCTTCTGCTTTTCGGACAGCGCGGGGCTGCAGTCTGGTGTGGGCGAGGATGTGGGCGATGTGGGCGATGTGGGAATGGGCATGGCGCCACCATGCCACGGTGCGGCCGCGCTGTCGCCAGAGGCTGCACGGTGACTGCAGGTACCAGCCGGCCAGCCGGCCAGCCGGTATCGGCTGCACTGGCGCTGTCCGCTTCCGCTGTCCACCAGCCGCCAGACCGTGCGGCGCAACTGCACAATCGCGCCATGATTTCCCTCTCATCCCGCCAGCTGGTGGTGCTGGTGCTGCTGACCCTGGTGTGGGGCCTGAACTGGCCGATCATGAAAGTGGGCGTGACCGGCTTTCCGCCGCTCACCTTCCGCGCCCTGTCGCTCTGGCTCGGGCTGCCGCTGCTGGCGCTGGTGGTGCGCGGCCTGGGGTTGCCGTTTGCACTGCCGCGCCGCCACTGGCTGGGCATGGCGCAGCTGGCGCTGTTCAACATGGTGCTGTGGCACGCGCTCATCATGCTGGCGATTCCGCAGCTCTCCAGCGGGCGCGCCGCCATCCTGGGCTACACCATGCCGATTTTTTCGGCCGTGCTGGGCAGCGCCTTTTTTGGCCAGCGGCTGGCCGTGCGCGCCTGGGGCGGCGTGGCCGCTGCTGCGCTGGGCGTGCTGCTGCTGCTGTGGTACGAGTTCACGCAGCTGGGGGGCCGGCCGGTGGGCGTGCTGCTGATGCTGGCGGCCGCCGCGTCGTGGGCGCTGGGCACGCAGCTGCTGCGCCGGAGCCGCATTGAAGTCCCAACGCTGACCTTGACCTTCTGGATGATGGCGCTGACCACGCTGGTGTTGACGGCGCTGGCACTGGCCACCGAGCGCGCCGAATGGCATGCACCCGGCGCAGCCACCTGGGGTGCCATTGTTTTCAACGGCGTGCTGGTGTTCGGTTTTGCGCAGGGCGCCTGGTTCTTTCTGGTGCGCGGGCTGCCGCCGGTGGCGTCCACCCTGAGCGTGATGCTGATTCCGGTGCTGGGCGTGTTCACCGGCGCGCTGTGGCTGCGCGAACCCCTGCACTGGCAGGACTGGGCGGCCATGGCGCTGATGGTGCTGGCCATTGCCTCGGTGCTGTGGCCGCAGCGCAGTGCAGCGCCACCGGCCCGCAGCAGTTAGCTATTGTTTCAATAGCTGCTGGCGCAGGCTGCGCCTGCGCTGGAGGCCGATTTGACCCTGAATTGGGTTGAAGCTGTCTGGCTCAGTGCGCCATGGCGCGGCAGGCCTTGGCGCAGGCATGGCAGTCGCGTGCGCAGCGCTGGCAGTGATCGTGCTCGTGCTTTGCGCATTCGTCGCCGCAGCTTTGGCAGACCTCGGCGCACAGCGCGCAGATCGCCTGGGCATGTTCACTGCCGCGTGCCATGGCGGCGGCGGCCAGGTGGCACAGGGCGGCGCAGTCCATGTCGAGCGCAATGCAGCGCGCCATCATCTTCACGTTGTCTTCCTGCAGGCAGGCGCTGGCGCACTGGTTGCAGGTGATGGCGCAGGCGTTGCAGGCTTCGATGCAGGCGGCGTGGGTGGTGTTTTGGGCATGGCCAGACTGGCCTGGGGTGGTGGCGTTGTTCATGGTGAAAGGCTCCGTGGGAATCAAGGGTTGCAAGGCCTTTCATGCTGGCCTTCGGTTGGCCTGCTGGCTGTCGGACAGGGCCGACGCGCCGCGTCCCATTGCCCCCGTCGGGCTGGCTCAGCGCCCGGCCAGCAGCGGAAACAGCTTGCCCAGCCCGTCGGCCATCACCTCGACCGCCAGCGCCGCCAGAATCAGCCCCATCAGCCGCGTCATCACATTGATGCCGGTCTTGCCCAGCACCCGCGCAATCGGGTCGGCGAGCGAAAAGCAGACAAACGTGGCGGCGGCAATCACCACGCCATAGCCGACCAGCGCCGCGTGCTGCCACAGGGTTTCGGCGCGGTCCGCATAAATCACCACCGTGGACATGGCGGCCGGGCCGGTCAAGAGCGGAATGGTCAGCGGCACCACGGCAATGCTGGAGCCGGTGGCGGCCTTTTCTGCGCCTTCTTCCAGTTCATGGGTGTTGGACTTGGCCTCGGCCGGCTGGGCATTGAGCATGTTCATGGCGCTGATCAAGAGCAGCAGGCCCCCGCCCACCTGAAAGCTCTGCAGCGAAATGCTGAAAAACTCCAGAATCTGCAGCCCCAGCAGCGCGCATGTGGCAATCACGCAAAACGAACTGAGCGCGGCGGTGCGCACCGTGTCCCGGCGCTGCTTTTCTGAAAACCCCTGCGTGTAGTGGATGAAAAAAGGCACGATGGCCAGCGGGTTGACGATGGCCAGCAGGGCAATGAGCGGTTTGAAGTCCATCAGCGGGGGTTCCGGGCGGGGTGCGCCGCACAGGCCCGTGCAGCGGTGAAAACAGCGCACAGGCCGGCGCTGGCGGGGTGCAAAAAAGTCAAGAACGCGTCTCCTGCAAGAATGACCGGCTGCCGCAGGGCTGCCGCAGGGCATTTGCCGGGCCGTTTACCGGGCCGTTCACCAAGCCATTGCCGGGCAGTTGCCGGGCGCAATTACAGCACCGCCAGCGGGCACCGGCACGGCAGCGGCGCACTTTTTCATGAACCCGTTTTTATTTTCCATCTGCAAGGAGCATCCGCCATGGGCCAATTTGTGAACTTGAACTCTCCCGACGGTTTCACCCTTCCCGTTTATGTGGCCCGGCCGGCCACCGCGCCGCGCGGCGCCATCGTGGTGCTGCAGGAAATCTTTGGCGTGAACGACCACATCCGCACGGTGGCCGAGCGCTACGCCGCCGAGGGTTACCTGGCGGTGGCGCCGTCCACCTTTGCACGCGTTGAGCCGGACGTGGAGCTTGGTTACACCGACGCCGACATGGCCACCGGCATGACGCTCAAGCAGCGTGTGGAAAACCGCCCCGGCGCGGGCGTGCTGTCTGACATCCAGACCGCCATCGACTACGCCGCGCTGGAGGCCGGGGGCTCGGTGGCGGCCGCCAGGGTCGGCATTGTCGGTTTCTGCTGGGGCGGCCTGCTGGCCTGGCGCGCCGCCTGCGAACTGCGCGGCCTGGCCGCGGCCGTGTGCTACTACGGCGGCGGCATGACCACCCAGCAGGAGAGCGAGCGCATGCCGCGCTGCCCAGTGCTGGCGCACTTTGGCAAGAAAGACCATTTCATCAAAATCGACAGCGTGCATGCCTTTACCGAGGCACACCCGGACGTGCAGGTGCACCTGTACGACGCCGACCACGGCTTCAACTGCGACCAGCGCGGCTCCTACGACCAGGCC
>JAGOCN010000161.1 GCA_017998735.1 Giesbergeria sp. | reverse complement strand
GTCACCGCGTGCGCCCTGCAGGTGCTGCGGCCGGGGATGCGGGCACGGCAGGCGCTGCGGCAGCCGCCGGTGCGACAGGGGCTGCCGGCTGCGGTGCTTTTCTGCCTGCTGGCGTTGCCGCTGTTCCTGCGGGTGCAGGCGCTGGCGTTGGGGTTAGGGTTGGCTCCTGGGCAGCCGCCCTTGACCGCGCACGGGCGGCCGGCCCGGTGCCGGCCGCTGGCCTGGTCGGGGCTGCGGTTTCGGCTTCTGCCTGTGTTTCTGCTGCTGCTGTTTCTGCTTCCAGTTCCGCACCGGGGGGCGGCTCGGCCACCGGCCTGAGCACCAGCACATGGCGGGCGCGCTCCATCTGCGCCAGCGGCTTGCAGTAGATGCGGGCAAAGGCCGAATCGGTGCGCCGCTCCACATGCAGCACGCGCGCCACCGGCAGGCCGGGCGGGTAGACGCCGTCCAGACCGCTGGTGGTCAGCAGGTCGCCCTCGGCCAGGTCGGCGCTGGCCGGCATGAAGCGCAGCTCCATGCCGCCGCCGTGGTTGGCCACCGGGTCGCCGTAGGCCACGCCGCGCGTGCCGGCGCGCAGGCTCAGCACCGGAATCGCCTGGTCGCGGTCGGTCAGCAGCGTCACCTCGCTCTGGTAGGGCTGCACGCGCGTCACCTGGCCCAGCACGCCGGCCTCGTCCATCACCGGCGAGCCGACCACGATGCCATTCAAGCGGCCCTGGTCGATCACCACGCGGCGCGTGTAGGGGTCGGCGGTGTTGTAGAGGATCTGCGCCGCCTGCGACGGGGTTTCCAGCCGCGCACGCAGGTCCAGCAGACCGCGCAGGCGCGCGTTTTCTTCCAGCAGCTGCTCGGCCTGGCTGGCGCGCTGCGCCAGCTGCACCATCGACCGGCGGGCGGTGTCGGTTTCCTGCTGCGCGCTGTGCAGTTCCTGAAAATAGCGGCTGCTCTCGTTCACCACCGCCACCGGCTGCAGCATCAGCCATTGCAGCGGGTACAGCGCGGTGGCCAGGCCCTGGCGCAGCGGCTCGGTGAACTGGAAACGCGCGTCCGACACCATCAGGAACAGCGCCAGGGTGCTGTAGAGCACCGCCTGCGCCAGCGCCGACGGGCCGGTGCGCACAAACGACGGGGTGCGGCGGTCCAGCGTCTCCAGGCTCATGGCGGCGCAGCCAAAGGCTCAGCAGGCAACCTGCAGCGGCAGGGCCGGTGCAGGTACATGTGAAGGTGCGGGTGCAATCACGGGCATGGGCACGGATGCTGCCGTGGACACAGGAAAAAGACAGGCCATGCCAGAGGGGTGCCGCGTGCATGCGCCGGGCCGGGAGTGCGCCAGGCCCTTTGCGGGTGTCAGTCGTTGGTGAAGATGCCGCCCGAGCGGCCCAGGCGCTCCAGCGCAATGCCGCAGCCGCGCACCACGCAGGTCAGCGGGTCTTCGGCCACCAGCACCGGCAGGCCGGTTTCCTCGGCCAGCAGGCGGTCCAGGTCACGGAGCAGCGCGCCGCCGCCGGTCAGCATCATGCCGCGCTCGGCAATGTCGGCGCCCAGTTCGGGGGGGGTGTGTTCCAGCGCGTTCTTCACGGCCGAAACAATCTGGTTGAGCGGCTCGGTCAGGGCTTCGAGCACTTCGTTGGACGAGATGGTGAAGCTGCGCGGCACGCCCTCGGACAAATTGCGCCCGCGCACTTCCATTTCCTTGATTTCCGAACCGGGAAAGGCCGAGCCGATCTTTTTCTTGATGGCCTCGGCCGTGGGCTCGCCGATCAGCATGCCGTAGTTGCGCCGGATGTAGCTGATGATGGACTCGTCGAACTTGTCGCCGCCGACGCGCACGCTGCCCTTGTAGACCATGCCGCCCAGGCTGATCACGCCGACCTCGGTGGTGCCGCCGCCAATGTCCACGATCATCGAACCCGATGCTTCGGACACCGGCAGGCCGGCGCCGATGCCGGCGGCCATGGGCTCTTCAATCAGGTACACGGCGGTGGCGCCGGCCGCTTCGGCCGCGTCCTTGATGGCGCGGCGCTCGACCTGGGTAGAGCCGCAGGGCACGCAGATGATGATGCGCGGGCTGGGCGTGAGCAGGGTGCGCGGGTGCACCATCTTGATGAACTGCTTGATCATCTGCTCGGTGATGACGAAATCGGCAATCACACCGTCCTTCATCGGGCGGATGGCCTCGATGTTGCCGGGCACCTTGCCCAGCATCGCCTTGGCTTCGCGGCCGACGGCCTGGATCACTTTCTTGCCGTGCGGGCCGCCTTCGTGGCGGATGGCAACGACCGAGGGTTCGTCCAGCACAATGCCCTTGTCGCGGGCAAAAATCAGGGTGTTGGCAGTGCCAAGGTCAATGGCCAGGTCGGTGGAGAAGTACCGACGGAAAACTCCGAACATGCAAAAATCCTATCGGGCACGGCACGCGCTGGGGCCTGTCATCGCCGGGGTTTGGGTCAAAATGGGAACTTTTTCGCACAAACAGCGGCTGTTTCGAGGCTATTGCGGCAAAGGCGGGATAATAACGCATCCCCTGTGAATAACTTTTACCGGCCTTGTGCCAGGTCACAGCTTTACATTCTGTTTTGCACCCGCTTTTCCATCCATGGCATTGACCCTTCAGGACATCGACCGCATTGCCCACCTGGCCCGCCTGCAGCTGAGCGACTCTGAGCGCCCGCGCATGCTGGACCAGCTCAACGGCTTCTTTGCCACGGTCGAACAGATGCGCGCTGTCGACACCACCGGCGTCCAGCCGCTGGCCCACCCGGTGCAGACCATTGCCGACATTGCGCTGCGCCTGCGGGACGACGTGGCCAGCGAGCCCGACCAGCGCGAAGCCAACCAGCACAGCGCCCCGGCCGTCGAGCGTGGCCTGTTTCTGGTGCCCAGGGTCATCGAGTAAGCATCCGGCGCCTGCCGGTTCCCGGGCCGCCCGCCCGTTCCTGCCCGTTCCTGTTTTCCTTCTTCATTTCCGCATGACGCTTTCCTCTACCCCCCTGCACCACCTGGGTGTGGCAGCACTGGCCAGCGCCCTGCGCCAGCGCCAGGTCAGTGCCACCGAAGTGGCCCGGCACCACCTGGCGCGCGTGCGCAGCCTGCTGCCCCTGGGCGCCTTTGTGGCGCTGAACGAAAACGCCACGCTGGCGCAGGCGCGGGCGTCCGACGAACGCCTGGCCGCCGGCACCGGCGGCGCGCTGGAAGGTGTGCCGCTGGCGCACAAGGACGTTTTTGCCACCCGCGACTTTCCCACCACCGCCGGCTCGCGCATGCTGGCGGGCTACCGCTCGCCGTTTGACGCGACCGTGGTCACCAAACTGGCAGAGGCCGGCGCGGTCACGCTGGGCAAGCTCAACTGCGACGAGTTCGCCATGGGTTCGGCGAACGAAAACTCCGCCGTCGCCCCGGTCGGTTTTGACGCCCCCGCACCGGTGCGCAACCCCTGGGACACCACGCGCATTCCGGGCGGCTCGTCCGGCGGCAGCGCGGTGGCCGTGGCTGCGCGGCTGGTGCCGGCCGCCACCGGCACCGACACCGGCGGCTCGATCCGCCAGCCGGCCAGCTTTTGCGGCATCACCGGCATCAAGCCCACCTATGGCCGGGCATCGCGCTACGGCATGGTGGCGTACGCCTCCAGCCTGGACCAGGCCGGCCCGATGGCGCGCAGTGCCGAAGACTGCGCCTTGCTGCTGTCCTGCATGTGCGGCCCCGACCCCGACCGCGATTCCACTTCGCTGGACGTGCCGGCTGAAAACTTTGGCCGCACGCTGAACGCCAACCTGGACGGCCTGCGCATCGGCATCCCGGAAGAGTTTTTTGGCGATGGCCTGGCGCCCGATGTGCGCTCTGCGGTGGACGCCGCGCTGCGCGAATACGAAAAACTCGGCGCCAAGCTGGTGCCGATCAGCCTGCCGCGCACCGAACTGTCCATCCCGGTCTACTACATCATTGCCCCGGCCGAGGCCAGCTCCAACCTGAGCCGCTTTGACGGCGTGAAGTTCGGCCACCGCGCCAAGGACTTCACCGACTTGGAAGACATGTACAAAAAGACCCGCGCCGAAGGCTTTGGCGACGAGGTCAAGCGCCGCATCATGACCGGCGCCTATGTGCTCTCGCATGGCTACTACGACGCCTACTACCTGCAGGCGCAAAAGATCCGCCGCATGATTTCCGACGACTTTCAGCGCGCCTTCCAGCACTGCGACCTGATTGCCGGCCCGGTCGCCCCCACAGTGGCCTGGCAGCTGGGCGCGCACGGCAACGACCCGCTGGCCGACTACCTGGCCGACATCTACACGCTGCCGGCGTCGCTGGCCGGCCTGCCGGGCATGAGCATTCCCGCCGGTTTAGGCGCCAACCACATGCCGGTCGGCCTGCAGCTGATCGGCAACTACTTTGCCGAAGCGCGCCTCTTGAACGCCGCACACCGCTTTCAGCAGGCTACCGACTTTCACCTGCGCCCGCCGGAGGGCTTCTGACCATGGCCGCCAAACTCATCCACGGTTACGAGGTCGTCATCGGCTTTGAAACCCACACCCAGCTGGCGACAAAGAGCAAGATTTTCAGCCGCGCGTCCACCGCCTTTGGCGCCGAGCCGAACACACAGGCCTGCGCAGTGGACCTGGCGCTGCCCGGCACGCTGCCGGTGATGAACCGCGAAGCGGTCACCTGCGCCATTAAACTGGGACTGGCCCTGGGCTCGACCATTGCCCCGGTGAGCATTTTTGCCCGCAAGAACTACTTCTACCCCGACCTTCCCAAGGGCTACCAGATCAGCCAGTTTGAAATTCCGGTGGTGCAAGGGGGCGAGCTGTCGTTTTTGCTGGGCGAGGAAAAGAAAACCGTGCGGCTGGTGCGTGCGCACCTGGAAGAGGACGCTGGCAAGTCGCTGCACGAGGACTTCATCGGCCAGTCGGGCATCGACCTGAACCGCGCCGGCACGCCGCTCTTGGAAATCGTCACCGAGCCTGATATGCGCTCCAGTGAAGAAGCCGTGGCCTACGCCAGGGAGCTGCACAAGCTGGTGACCTGGATCGGCATCTGCGACGGCAACATGCAGGAAGGGTCGTTCCGCTGCGACGCCAACGTGTCGGTGCGCAAACCCGGCGCCGAAA
>JAGOCN010000160.1 GCA_017998735.1 Giesbergeria sp. | reverse complement strand
GCCCTGAACTGCCCGAGATGGCCAGCAGGCCCAGCAACACGCCACAGCCGATGGCAGTGGCAAGAGAAAACTGCTTTGCCAAGCGCAGGGCGCACCACAAAATGCCCAGCATGAGGGGAACCATCAGGTTTTCCTTGGCCAGGGAAGAGCCATAGGTGAGGGCTGGCAGGTAGGTGGCCCATGCAGCCACCGCCAGCAGGCGGCCGATCCGCCCGGCGCCGGCCTCTCTGGCCAGCTGGTAGCACAGCACCAGGGCCACGCCGCCCAGCAGCATGTTGGCCATCCTGGCCGCAAAGAGGTTTTCGCCAAACCAGTAAAAAATGGGCGCCAGCACAAACATGGAATAGCCCACGCTGTACATCGCGTGGTTGCCCATCGAGTCCATGGCACGCCTGCCCTGGGCCAGCTCAAGCGCCATGCTCTTGTAAGCCAGCTCGTCACTCCAGGGCGTCTGGCTGAATGCGGCAATCACCACAAACCTCATCAGCAGCCCCATGGCAACAACCAGCAGCAGCCATTTCCACTCCCCGGCGGAAGGGGTTTTTTTGTCAAGAACAGGCATCAGCTTTTTCCCACCATGAAAACGCCTGCGCAGATGAAGCAGACCCCTGCCAGGCGCAGCAGGCCAATCTGCTCGTTGAGCATGAAGCCAACAAGGACCGTGAAGACAAAACCCAGGCCCACCAAAGGGTAGGCTTTGCTCACCTCCCATTTGGACAGCACGCCCAGCCAGACAATGGCGCCCATGCCGTACAGCACAAAGCCGCCCAGCACATGGCCATTGGAGAAAACAGCCACTGCCGTGCGCAGCGAATAAGGCTGCGCCAGGGCAAGGCGCACGGCGTCGCTGGACATGCCGGCCTTCAGCGAAAACTGCGCTGCCACAGACAAGAGGATGCTGAACACAGCCGTCACCAGGGTGCTCATGGAATCACCTGGAAATGGAAAAAATGGGCCAGCACCGCGATGGCCATCATTGCCAGAAGCACAAGGCGGCTTCCATAGTCCCTCAAGGCATAGATCAGGGGGTCGTCGTGCATTTCGCCGCGCGATGTCTTCAGCCACAACCTTGCCAGCCAGTAAAGCAGACCCACCGCTACCAGCCACAGCATGCGCGGCGACGCGTAGCGCTCGTGTGTTTCGGGTGCGCTGATGAACAGCCCGAACACCACCACGGCAGACAGTGCAGCGCCCACGCCCATGGGCCACAGCACGGCCAGGTCCGTCACACGGTAATCGCGCCCCTGTGTGGAGTCGAGTCCCATCTGCTGCAGCAAGACCAGTTCGGAGCAGCGCTTGACCAAAGCCAGGCTGAGAAAGGTCAGCACCGAAAAAGCCAGCAGCCACGAACTGAGGGCGATGTTGATGGCCACCGTGCCGGCCAGCACCCGCAGGGTGTACAGCAGTGAAAGCATCACCACGTCGATCAGCACGTACTTTTTCAGCATCCAGGTGTAGGCACTGGTCAGAACCAGGTACAGGCAGAGCATCAGCAAAAAATCCAGGGACACGGCACAGGCCAGGCCCAGGCCCAGCAGCAGCAGCACCCCGGCCACTGCCAACCCCTGCACTATGGACAAACGCGCACTGGCAAAAGCACGCGTGCGCTTGCGCGGGTGCTCGCGGTCGTTTTCCAGGTCCCACAGGTCGTTGCCGATGTAGGTGGCAGAGGCGGCAAGTGAAAATGCAATGAAGGCCAGGGTGAGCGTGGCCACCTTGGACAGGTCCAGAAAAGAAAATGCGGTCAGCAAAGGCACGAAAATCAGCAGGTTTTTCAGCCACTGGTGGATGCGCAAGGCCCGCACCCAGACCATGGCACCTGCTGGTTCATTGGAAAATTCGCGCTCGACCGGCACCGATCTTCTGACCTCGGCAGCCACATCGGCAGCAGCCCCCACCAAGACGGCAGCCTGGGCCGATTTCCAGATGGGCAGGTCTGCGCGGCTGTCACCAGCGTAGACAAAATCTTCTCCGACCAGGTGCCTGATGGCTTCGAGTTTGGCCTGTCCCTTGAGGTTGTGCCCCGGCCCGCTGGCCAGCACTTTGTCAAAAATGTCCAGGTGGCTGGCCACCCCTTGCGCAATGCTCTGGTGGGCAGCCGTTGCCAGAACAACCTGCCGGCCTTTTGCTTTTTCCTCTTTCAGATAGTCCAGCAGGTCTTGCCTGTAAGGCAGCAAGGCAGGAGAAATGGAGGCATGGAGGGCAATGGAATTCTTGAATTCTGCGCGCCCGCGTGCCAGCCAGACAGGCAGGCGCAGCACATTCAGCGGGGAGTGCTTGACAAGGCAAATCACCGACTCCACCAAGGTGTCGGTGGGTGTCAGCGTGCCGTCCAGGTCCACCACCAGGGGTGCAAAAATCGCATTTTTCAAACCGGCCCGCCTTTGTCGTTGTTATGGATGCCAATGGCTTCAATGCCCTGCCAGAGCGGCTTGTGTCTGGCTGGGCAACCAGAGGCCAGGCCGGAACGGTCTTCACCAGAATGTTGGATTTTTAAGCAAAAAGTGCCTCCAGCGCAATCTGTGCCTGCGCCAGCAGCTCTTCTTTCAATAGCAAAACTCAACACTTTCTGCCGAAGCACTTCAAGCTGGTCACGGCAAAAACGCTCTGGTGCATCTGCTGGTTTTTCAAAACCTCGCCATTTCGATGCAGACGGAAAAAGCCGCAACACCATCTGCTGGCAAGGCATGCACAAGCCGGTGAGTATCGGGCAGATGTTTGCAGGCTGGAAGGTTCACCGGCCTGTTGCAGCAGGTGCCTGAAATTTTCCGTCTTTTTCCGTTTTTTTTTGGGTGTGACAGGTCAGCCTGTCCGAGGTCACTGCAGCATGCGCCCAAGCGTGTTTTGTGCATTGCGGTAAGCCGCCTGGCACGCCAGCGCTTTCCATGGCAGGGCAGCAGTGCATGGCAAAAGCGTTCTGCGGCGTGCTTCGCTCTGGCTGCTGGGTTGCCACTGACCTTGCGCCTGCGCCTGCTGCAGACCCTCCAGCAGCGCGTCCACTTCTGCGCCCTGGCCCAGGCTCTGGTTGCACAGCAGCACCAGGTCGCAGCCAGCCTGCAGCGCCAGCACGGCGGCTTCGGTGTAGCTCAGGGTGCGCCCGCCGATGCTGCGGGCGCCTTCCATGCTCAGGTCGTCGCTGAAGATGGCGCCGTCAAAACCGAGCTGGCCGCGCAGGATGGTTTTCAGCCAAGTGCGCGAAAAACCCGCTGGCCGTGCATCCACTTCGGGGTAGATGACATGCGCCGGCATGACGCTGGCCAGCGTGCTGCGCAGCCAGGGGTAGGGGGCGGCATCGTCTTTCAGTATTTCGTTCAGCGGGCGGGTGTCCACCGGCATGGCGGTGTGCGAGTCGGCCGTGACAAAGCCATGGCCGGGAAAGTGCTTGCCGCAGTTGGCCATGCCGGCCTGCAGCAGGCCGTGCATGAAGCTTTTGGCCAGCAGCGTGACCACGCGGGCATCGCTGTGAAAGGCGCGGTTGCCGATCACGCTGCTGCGGGATGCACTGCAAGTGCCCTCTGCCTGCAGGCCTGCCTCCACGCTCCAGTCCAGGTCCAGCACCGGCGTAAAGCTGAAATCGACCCCGCAGGCGCGCAGTTCGCTGGCCAGCACGTAACCGGCCGCCGTGGCGGCGTCGGTGGCGGCAAGGGCGTGGTGGCCCGCGCAGCCCTCGGCATCGGCACGCATCCACAGCTCGCCCAGCGCACGCATCGGCGGCAGGTGCGTGAAGCCATCAGTGCGAAAACGCTGCACGCGCCCGCCTTCGTGGTCCACGCAAATCAGCAGGTCCTGCCGCACCGCCTTGATGGCGCGCGTGAGCCGCTGCAGCTGCGCGCGGTCCTTCCAGTTGCGCGCAAACAGGATGATGCCGCCGGTCAGCGGGTGCGCCAGGCGCTGCCGGTCGGCCGCGCTGAGGCTGGTGCCGGCAATGTCAAGGATGAGGGGAGCGTGGGCGGTCATGGCATGTTTGGAAAAAAAAGGGGAGTGCAAAGGCAGAGCGGGACGGAACGGAACAAGCACAGCAGGCGAAAAGGCACTGCAGGCACAGCAGGCACGGCAAGCCGTTCAAGCCACCAGACCTGCCTCATGGCATTTTTGCCCTGCACGGCCTGCAGCTTTTTTGCACAAAACATTGAATTTTGCTATTGAAAAAGGAGCTGCTGGCGCAGGCTGCGCATGCGCTGGAGGCACTTTTTATCAAAAATTTGATGGTCTGCGGCAGAAGCGGTGCCCGCTTGCGACCGCACCGTGCAGCCAGTGGGCCAGTCAGAAACCGCTCTGGGTGCAGCGCGGGATCTGCTGGACCACGCAAAAACTGGCGGCGTAGTCGGTTTCGTCGGTCACGCTCAGGTGCGCATTCAGGCTGCGCGCCTCAAACCATTCGTGCAGCGCGCCGTGCAGCACCAGCGTGGGCTGGCCGCTGGGCAGGTTGGTGACTTCGCAGGCGCGCCAGGTCATGGGCATGCGCAGGCCCAGACCGATGGCCTTGCTGAACGCTTCCTTGGCAGAAAAGCGCGTGGCCAGAAAGCGCACGCCGCGCTCGGGCCAGCGGGCGCTGCGCTGGCGCCAGGTGGCCAGTTCGCCCTCGGCCAGCACACGCTCGGCAAAGCGGTCGCCATGGCGCTCCAGGCTGGCGCGGATGCGGCGCACATCGCAAATGTCGGTGCCAATGCCGTAGATCATGGGTAAAGCACTTTGGGTTCGGGTTCGGTTGCGGCATTTCCTTGCTGCACCTGCATCTGTACCTTTGCCTGCATATGCACTTGGGCCAGGCAGCAGGCAGGCACAACAGGGGCGCAGATTCGGGATTTGAAAGAAAAAGGCCTCCAGCGCATGCCAGGCATGCGCCAGCAGCTATGAATTCAGGAGCAATCCTGGGTTGCCCCGGCTTCAATGCAGTCCAGGTAGGCCCGCACTGTGGCCGCATAGCCCAGCTCCAGCGCATCGGCGATCAGCGCATGGCCGATGGACACCTCCTGCAGGCCCGGCACGGCGCGCACAAAGGCGGCCAGGTTGTCACGGTTCAGGTCGTGCCCGGCGTTCACGCCCAGCCCGGCGCAGAGCGCCGCCTGGGCTGCGGCGCGGTACGACTCCAGCTGCCCTGCCTGCGCA
>JAGOCN010000159.1 GCA_017998735.1 Giesbergeria sp. | reverse complement strand
TCAAAAAGAGAAGTGGTGCATTTCAATAGCGATGCTGTTTTTGCCACTCCCAAACCCGAACGTCTGCTGCAACGCATCCTCCACATCGCCTCCAACCCCGGCGACCTCGTTCTCGACAGCTTCCTCGGCTCCGGCACCACCGCAGCCGTCGCCCACAAGATGGGCCGGCGCTGGATTGGCATCGAGATGGGCGAGCACGCCGCCACGCACTGCCTGCCGCGCCTGCAAAAGGTGATGGATGGCGAGCAGGGCGGCATCAGCGCGGCGGTGGGATGGCAGGGCGGCGGCGGCTTCAGGTTTGCCCGCCTGGGCGCGCCGATCTTCGACGCCGACGGCTGCATCCACCCCGACGTGCGCTTTGCCACGCTGGCCGCCTTCATCTGGCAGCAGGAAACCGGCACGGCTTTCGACCCCGCCCACGGCACGCCGGGCACGCCGCACCTGGGCACGCACTCTGTTTTTGATAGCTGCCAGCGCACGCCGGACGTGGGCCAGGGGCCGGTTTCACCTGTTTTTCCTGAAGAATCGATAACCCTCTCTGCACCCGCCGCACCCACTCCTTCCCCTTCTGGGGGAAGGCTGGGATGGGGGCCGGCAGAGGGCGCCGAGGCCAGCCTGCAACCCCCACTTTTCCCGGAGGAAAAGAAAGAACAAAGCGCTGCATTGCCCAGTCCCTTGCCATTGCAGGAAGCGCAAGCGTTATTGCCGTCACCGCCGCAGCCCTTATCACCACCCGCCGAACCCGTGCTGCGCAGCCGCACCGCGTATTGCCTGCTGTTCAACGGCATCCTGGGCGACAGGCGCCCGGCCAGCGGCAACGTGCTGACCTCGGCAGTGCTGGACGATCTGCTGGCGCTGCACGCCACCACGCCCCACCCCGACGCGCCGCTGGTGGTCTATGGCGAAGCCTGCCGCCTGGGCGAGGCGCGCCTGGCGCTGGCGCGGGTGACGTTCAAGCACATTCCGTATGACGTGAAGGCAAGGTGAGGCATGGACACCTTTGCTACCGCCCAAGAGCTGCAAGCCTGGTTGCACACGCAATTTCCCAAAGAGGACGAACGCGTTGAGTGGAAGGGATGGCGCAGTCTGAAGCACCACCTCAATGGCCGCGCAGGAGAGGACGTTGTCTCTTATGTCTCAGCCTTGGCCAACATGGAGGGAGGCACGCTGGTTCTCGGGGTTGCCGATGGGTCTTTGCAACTGGTTGGCATGGATGTTCACGACCTGACACCAGACAAGTTGAAGTTCCGCCTGTCGCAGCATTGCGTCAATCTGCCAGCAGAAAAGCTGGAAATAGAAGAGTACATAGCGGCCGATACCCATGCGCGCGTGTGGCTCCTGCGCATTCCCAAACATCCGCTGCGCCAGCCGGTGCTGGCACATGGCAAGGCATGGCAGCGTGTGGGCGAGAGCCTGACGGAACTGCGCGAAGACCGGCGGCACGCCATCCTGGCCGAGTTGATGGCAGACCAGGACTGGAGTGCGCGCACCGTGGCAGGCGCCACTGTGGCCGACCTGGACCCGGCAGCCATTGCCAAGGCGCGCGCCAAATACACCGAGAAGCACCAGAACGAGCGCTGGGCTGGCGAGATAGCGGACTGGAGCGTGGAGCAGTTTCTGGCCAAGGCCAGGATGACCACGCATGGCCAGCTCAATCGTGCAGCCTTGCTGCTGCTGGGCCGGGCTGAATGTGTGGACTGGCTCTCACCCCAGCCGGCAGAAATTCTCTGGAAGGTGCCAGCAGAGCGCATTGCGCTGCCGTTTGGCCCGCCGTTCGTGCTCACCACAACCGAAGTCGGTCAACGCATCCGCAACCCCAACATCAAGCTTTTTCCTGAAACAGAGTTGCTGGCAGTGGAGTTGCCGCGCTACGACGCCCAGGTGATTCTGGAAGGGCTGCACAACTGCATTGCCCACCAGGACTATGAGCAGGCGGGCCGGGTGGTGGTGGAAGAGTGGCAGGGCCACTTGCGCCTGACCAATCTGGGCGGATTTGTCGATGGGCGCCCGGAAGACTATTTTGAGGGCCGACGCACACCCGAGAAATACCGCAATTACCGACTGGTGGAAGCCATGCGCCTGATCGGGATGATTGATCGGGGGGGATTTGGCATCCGTGACATGGTGGCCACCCAGCGCAAGCGCTACCTGCCGCTGCCAGACTATGAAGGCAGTAGCGCCAACCAGACCGTGTTCCACATCTACGGCCAGACCATCGACAAGAACTACAGCCAGCTGTTGATGGAGCGCTCTGATCTGCCTCTGGAGCAAGTCGTCTGGTTGGACCGGGTGCAGAAAAAACACCGCATTGCCGACGACCAGGCTGCCACGCTGCGCCGGGCCAAGCTGATTGAAGGCCGCAAGCCCAATTTCTTTGTCTCTGCCCATGTGGCCGATGCGACCAATATGCGCGCGCAATACACGCGCAACAAGGGGCTGACCGACCACTACTACAAGACGCTGATCTTGCAGCACATCCAAAAATTCAGATCTGCTTCAGCGGCAGAGTTGCGCACACTGCTGCTCGACAAGTTGCCTGATTCACTGACTCCGCAACAAAAACTGGTGAAGATCAAAAACCTGTTGGCCGCTCTGCGTGCAAGCGGCCTGGATGGCACCAGGATTGGCGTTGCCAGTGCCGGGAAGAATGCACGCTGGGAGATTCGATAGACAGAGGTCATTTTTCGGATGGCCGGACGAAAATTATTCTTGTTTATCCGAAAAATCAACCAAAAAATAAAAATAAAGCCTTTTAAATCAATAGCTTGCATTGGATAACAGCACAAAAATTATCCGAAGCGGCGCCCCTTTTATCTTTGATCTGCATGACCGCACTCACCCTCAAGTCCTACCAGCAAATCGCCCTCGACACCCTGGCTGCCTTTGCCCGCGCCGCGCAGGCCACCGGGCCGGCGCTGGCCTTTGGCGAACTGACGGGCCGCCCTTACAGCGCCGACGCCTTTGGCGCGCAGGTGCCCTGCGTGTGCCTGCGCATTCCCACCGGCGGCGGCAAGACGGTGCTGGCGGCGCACGCGGTGCCGCTGCTGGCGCGCGCGTGGTGCCAGGTGGACGCGCCGGTGGCGGTGTGGCTGGTGCCCAGCGACGCCATCCTGCAGCAAACGCTCAAAAGCCTGCAAACGCCCGGCCACCCGTACCGCGCAGCGCTGACAGAGGCCTATGGCGAGCAGCTGCAGGTGTGCACGCTGGAAGGGGTGGCCCAGATTGCGCCGCCCGACTGGGGGCGCACGGCCATCGTGGTGGTGGCCACCATCCAGAGCTTTCGCATTGAAGACACGGGCCAGCGCAATGTCTACAGTTTTTCAGAAAGCTTCGAGCCGCATTTCAAAGGCGCGCAGGCGCAGAGCGACGGGCGGGGTCTGCAGTGCCTCCACGCCCTGCCCGATGCGCTGGTGACGGCGGACGACGCGGCCCGTGACCGCACCGGCGTGCTGCAGGGCTTTGTCGGTCAGGCGCGCTGGAGCCTGGCCAACTGGCTGGCGCTGCACCGGCCCATCGTCATCGTGGACGAGGCGCACAACGCCAAGACCGAAAAAAGCTTCACGGCGCTGCAGCGGCTCAACCCCGCCTTCATCCTGGAGCTGACGGCCACGCCAATACCGCACCAGACCAATGTGCTGTACCACGTCAGCGCCCAGGAGCTGGCGGCCGAGGACATGATCAAGCTGCCCATCGTGCTGGCCGAGCACCCCGAGGGCTGGTCGGCTGCCGTGTTTGGCGCAGTGCAGACACAGGCCGCACTGGAGGCAGAGGCGCTGAAGGACGAGGCCGCGGGCCACGGCTATGTGCGCCCCATCGTGCTGTTCCAAGCGCAGAACGCGGGCGAAGAAATGCCGCCCGAAGCACTGCGCCGCCACCTGATCGACGAACTGAAACTGCCCGAAAACCAGATTGCCGTGGCCACCGGCACCACGCGCGGGCTGGACGACATGGACCTTGCAGCGCGCAGCTGCCCGGTGCGTTTTGTCATTACCGTGCAGGCGCTGCGCGAGGGCTGGGACTGCCCATTTGCCTATGTGCTGTGCAGTTTGCAAAAGCTCACCAGCGCCACGGCGGTGGAGCAGCTGCTGGGCCGCGTGCTGCGCATGCCCTACGCCCGGCGGCGCGGCCGCGAAGCGCTGAACCGGGCCTATGCGCATGTCTGTGCGGCAGAGTTTTCCAGCGCGGCGCATGCGCTGGCCGATCGGCTGATCCACCACATGGGCTTTGAGGCGCTGGACGTGGCGTCGATGGTTGCGCCGCCTGCGGCCTACCCGCTGTTTGGCGAAGACTTTGGGTCAAATCACCCTCCAGCCCTTGCCCAGCCTGCGCCGATAGCTACTTATTTTGAAGCGGTTCAGGCCACGCCCGAGCTGCTGGCCCAGCCCGGTGTACAGGTAAAGGCCATGGCTGGAACGGCACAGGTGGTGGTGGCCGGGCACATTGGCGCCGACACCGAAACGCTGCTGCTGGCACAGGTGCGCGGCGCCAAAAAGCAGCAGCAGGTGCGCGAACAGGTGGCGCAGCACAACGCGCTGGTGGCCGCGCAGCAGGCACCAGCGGCACGCGGTGTGCCCTTTGCGCCGCTGCCCACGCTGGGCTACCGCACCCATGCACAGGCACCGCTGTGGCCGCTGGAGCGCAGCGCGGTGCTGGAAGCCGTGGAGCTGGACCTGCTCAGCCCGCAGGCGGTGCAGCTGCCGGGTTTTCACAGAGCGCAGGAGCCCGACACTTTCATCATTGATTTGCAAGGCACCCGTGTCACATTGCGCAGTGCGGGCGCCGGGCAGATGGCCATGGAATACGACAGCACCAGCATCACGGCGCAGGACCTGGTGCGCTGGCTGGACCAGCTGCTGTTCAAGCCGCTGCACTACCTGACCCAAAGCCAGCGCCGCGCTTACCTGGCCGCCGTGGTCAACCACCAGTTGCACGCCTGCGGTGTGCCGCTGGTGGTGCTGGCGCAGGCGCGGTTTCACCTGGCGCGCTGCATCGAAGCGCATGTGGACGCGCTGCGCGGTGCGGCGGCGCAGCGCCAGTTTCGCCAGCGCGTGCTGCAGCAGGGCGATGCCGGCGCGTGGCTGGTCGAGCCCGACTGGGCGCGGCCCCATGTGTTTGAAAAAAACCGCTA
>JAGOCN010000158.1 GCA_017998735.1 Giesbergeria sp. | reverse complement strand
TGGCCGCCGCCCAGCCCGGCGCCCTGTTCATGCACTGCCTTCCGGCGCACCGGGGCGAAGAGGTGGAAGCCGAAGTCATCGACGGCCCGCAGTCGGTGGTCTGGGACGAGGCGGAAAACCGGATGCATGTGCAAAAGGCACTCATGGAGTACCTTTTGCTGGGGCGTGTGGCCTGACCCTGGCCTGTTTCTGAAAAAAACCACAGCGGCTTCGGCCGCTTTTTTGTCCTCTGCCGGTGTGGTTGTTGTCTGGTGCATTCCCTGAAGCGCCCGTCCTTTTCCTTTTCCTCTCTTCTTGCCATGACCCACCCCTGCCTGACCTGCGGTGCCTGCTGCGCCAGTTTTCGCGTCGACTTTGCCGTGCAGGAGCTGGAGGGCTGTGGCGGCTGCGTGCCGGCAGGCCTGGCGGCGCCGATCACCGATCACCTGTGCCGCATGCGCGGCACCGACCACCGCACCCCGCGCTGCGCGGCCCTGACCGGCAAGGTCGGCGAACAAGTTGCCTGCGCCATCTACGAATGGCGCCCGTCGCCCTGCCGCGAATTTGAAGCCGGCAGCGATGCCTGCGAACAGGCCCGCCACCGCCACGGGCTGGCGCCCCTGTGGGCCAGGGACAAGGCGGCCTGACGGGGCTGTTTCTGAAGCAGTTTTTGGCTGGCGGGCTGGTGGGCTGGTGGCGCGCAGAGGCTGCACAGCCTGTTCACAGCAGATTTGCAGATTTTGGGTAAAAATCGGCTCCAGCGCAATCACAGCCTGCGCCAGCAGCTCATTTTTTGATAGCAAAAACCGGGCTTGTTGCAGACGCGATGCCAGCCGCTCAGTGTTCCAGTGCCTTTCCCTTTTGTCGCAGGAAAAACGGCAGGGCTGCCATGTCTTCAGCACAAACACACTGCTGCTCACTATGGATTCAATAGCTGCTTGCGCAATTCCAGCAAGCGCCAGAAGCCTTTTTGGCTGTTGATTTTTTTGGGTGCACAGCCTTGGCCTGTCAGGGACCAGGATTCAGGGCTCTGAAGCCCCTTCTGTGCCGTGCGCGCCTTGCCCGGCCCGGCTGCGCCAGCGCGCCACCTCGGCGGGCAGCTGCTCGACGGCATTCAAGGCCAGCACGCCGCCCAGCGGGCGCTGGTACAGCACCGGGCAGTGCCCGCCCACCCACAGGGCGGTGCGCGCCGGCAGCTGGCGGCGCAGGTCGCGCAGGGCGGACAGCACCGCTGGCGCGGCCATCACGGCCGTGAAACTGAGCGCCACCACATCGGCGTCGTGCGCCTTGGCTGCGCGCACGATGTCGCCCAGCGGGGTTTGAATGCCCAGCGACAAGCAGTGGCAGCCCTCCAGCGCCAGCAGCGCTTCGGCCATCAGCAGGCCAAGCGCGTGCGGCTCGTGCGGCACGGTGGTCAGCAGCACCCGGGGCGCCCCCCGGCCCTGCGGCGGCGCAATGCCGGCAATGGCCTGGCGCAGCACGCCGGTCATGCACTCGGTGTACAGGTGCTCCTCGAACACCTGAAAGCGGCCCTGTGTCCAGGCTTCGCCCACCGCCACGTTGAGTGGCGCCACCCGCTGCGTGACAAAGGCGACCAGGCCCAGCCGCAGCACGTCCTGCGCCAGCGCACGGCGCAGCTGGTGCGCGTCGTGGCGGGCAACCAGCGCCAGGTAGCCCTCCACCGGCGCGGCACTGGAAACGCAAGAAACCTGCCCCGCGCTGTGCACGCCCTCTGCCCCAGGCTGTGTGGGCCCCGCTGCAGGCGACGCAGGCAAAACCGGTGCTGCACGGCTGCGGGAAGCCGACAGCGGCACCACTTCGGCCAGTGCCCGCAGCGTCTCCAGGGGCAGTGCCACCACGCGCCCTGGCCGGTGACCGGCGTCCAGCAGGCGGCGGATGGCGTGCAGGCGCTCGACCTGCTCCGGCGGGTAAACCCGGTCGCCGGCGGCATCGCGCTGCGGCTGCGGAAAGCCATAGCGCCGCTCCCACACCCGCAGCGTGTCCTTGGACAGGCCGGTGTCGCGCTCGACAGCGGCAATCGACAGCAGGTGGGGCGCCGGGGCGCTTTCAGAAAAGCTCATGGGCAGGCAGTCCGGGTGGCAGGCAGCAAAAAGAAGTGAATCCAAAAACCATTCGCTGGCGTAAAGCACAAGGAAGAGCCGAAAGCGCAACTCGACAATTTGTGCTGCAATGGCACCATTGTCTACGACAAACCAACGGAACGTCCATGCAAATGCAATTTCCTGCCTTTTTACAGCCGACCCTGGCAGCAGCCCTGTTGTTGCTGCTGCCCTGGGCGGCCAGCGCTGCACCGGCGCAGGCCCAAGCGTCTGCCACAGCGGCCACGGCAGGCACTGTCGGCAACGCAGCGCCTGCCGCTGCCTGCCCGGCCCTGCTGCAACACACCGTGCTGCGCCTGCAGGACGAAGCGCCGCAGTCGCTGTGCCAGTACAGCGGCAAGGTGCTGCTGGTGGTCAACACCGCCAGCTTTTGCGGCTTCACCGGGCAGTACGAAGGGCTGGAAGCGCTGCACAAGCGCTTTCAGGCCAAGGGGCTGGTGGTGCTGGGCTTTCCGTCGAACGACTTTTCTCAGGAAACGGGTGACAACAAGCAGATTGCCGCGTTCTGCTCCAACACCTTCGGCGTGAAATTCCCGATGTTCACCAAAACCGGTGTGACCGGCGACGCCGCGTCGCCCCTGTACCGCCAGCTGGCGCAGCAAACCGGCAAGGCGCCGCAGTGGAATTTCTACAAGTACCTGGTGGGGCGCGACGGCCGCGTGCTGCAAAGCTATTCCAGCATGACCGGCCCGGACAACGCCGGTCTGGTGCGCGCCGTCGAGCAAGCCCTGGCCCAGCCGGTGCCCGCCGGCATGGCGCACAGCACTGCCCGGAGCACGCCATGAAGATCGCCATTGTCGGCTCGGGCATTTCCGGCCTGGCTGCGGCACACCGGCTGCAGAGCGAAGCGCATGTCACGCTGTTTGAAGCCGGCAGTTACTTTGGCGGCCACACGCACACCGTCGATGTGGCGCTGCCCACGCCCGCCGGCCAGGTGGTGACGCACGGGGTGGACACCGGTTTTCTGGTGTTCAACGAGCGCACCTACCCGCAATTGATTGCGCTGCTGGCCGAACTGGACGTGGCAACCGCGCCGTCCGACATGTCGTTTTCGGTGCAGGTGCCGGGCGCGGCCGGCGGCAAGGCGCTGGAGTGGAGCGGCTCCAGCCTGTCCACCGTGTTTGCCCAGCGCAGCAACCTGCTGCGGCCGCGCTTCTGGGGCATGTTGTCGGACCTGCTGCGCTTCAATCAGCTCACCACGCGCCTGGCTTTGGCCAACGAAGAGGCCGCGCTGGCGCAGCCGCTGGGCGATTTTCTGCAAGCGCAGCGCTTTGGCGATGCGTTTCGCGACTGGTACTTTTTGCCCATGCTGGGCTGCATCTGGAGCTGCCCGACCGAGCAGATGCTGCGCTTTCCAGTGGCCACCATGGTGCGCTTTTGCCACAACCACGGCCTGCTGCAGGTCACCGACCGGCCGCAGTGGCACACCGTGCTGGGCGGGGCGCGCCACTATGTGGACAAGATCGTGGCCCGCATTGCCGACAAGCGCCTGAACACCCCCGTGCGCCGCATCGAGCGCGACGCTGCCGGCGTGCGCGTGGTGACCGACCACGGCGCCGAGCGCTTTGACCGCGTGGTGCTGGCCACCCATTCCGACCAAGCCTTAAGCCTGCTGGCCGCGCCCACCGCGCAGGAGCGCGCCGTGCTGGGCGCCATCCGTTACCAGCCCAACCGCGCCGTGCTGCACACCGATGCTTCGGTGCTGCCCCGGCGCCGCGCCGCCTGGGCCGCCTGGAACTACGAGCGCGCCGCCCGCCAGGGCGATGAATCGGCGCGCGTGTGCCTGCACTACTGGCTCAACCAGCTCCAGCCGCTGCCTTTTGCGCAGCCGGTGGTGGTGTCGCTGAACCCGGTGCAGGCGATTGCCCCGCAGCATGTGCTGGGCGAATACGGCTACGACCACCCGGTGTTTGACCTGCCCGCCATCCAGGCGCAGGCGCAGGTGCCGCAGTTGCAAGGCGCGCAGCACAGCTGGTTCTGCGGCGCCTGGACCGGCTATGGCTTCCACGAAGACGGCCTGAAATCAGGCCTGGCCGTGGCCGACGGCCTGCTGGCCGAACTGCGCACGCCGCAGGCGGAGGCCGCATGACCACCGCCGCTGGCGCACTTCCGCTGGTGGCCGCCACGCCACTGATCGGCTTTGGGCAGGTGCGCCACACGCGGGTGCGCCCCAAGCGCCATGCGTTCAGCTACGACACCTTCTTTTTGCTGCTGCCGCTGCGCAGCCTGCGCGCGCACCCTGAAAGTGCCGGCGCGCTGGCCTTCAACCGGCGCGGCGCGCTGAGCTTTTTCGAGAGCGACCATGGCGATGGCCGCAGCCTGCAGGACGGCGGGGCGCTGGCCTGGCTGGACGCGCTGCTGCAGGCCGAAGGCATCCTGGATGCCACCGGCGAAGCCTGGCTGCACTGCTACCCGCGCGTCTGGGGCTACACCTTCAAGCCGGTGAGTTTTTGGTACTGCCACCGCGCCGACGGCACGCTGCGCGCCATCGTCGTCGAGGTGAACAACACCTTTGGCGAGCGCCACTGCTACCTGTTGGACCACCCACGCTATGGCGTGGAGCTGCAGACGCAAAAGGTGTTCCATGTCTCGCCGTTTTGCAGCGTGGCGGGCCGCTACCGCTTTCGCTTTGTGCGCAGCCGGCAGGGCGAGCGCGACCGCACCGTGGTGCGCATCGACCACGACGACGAGGACGGCCCGCTTTTGCTGACCAGCGTCAGCGGCGACCTGCTGCCAGTGAGCACACAGACCGTGCGCCGCGCGCTGTGGGGCTACCCGGTGATGACATTGGCCGTGATGGCGCGCATCCACTGGCAGGCATTGCGGCTGTGGACCAAGCGGGTGCGCTTTCACCGCAAACCCGTGCCGCCCGGCGCCGACGTGACGCGCTGAACCCGCTTGCCGCCCCGTCCAATCCGACCCCACTTCGCCCTTTCTGCATTGCCTGCACCGCCGCCCGCCTTTCTGCCTTTTTGACTTCGGAATGCCATGAACAGCACCACCACCGCCTCCCGCTCCACCACCGCCCTGCCGCCCGGCATGCCTGCAGCA
>JAGOCN010000157.1 GCA_017998735.1 Giesbergeria sp. | reverse complement strand
TCAACTTCACTTGACTGCTACAGACGCCTGATAAAAGGGCAACACGAATCGCGACAGAAAGATTTGGTTCATTAAAATTTGCCGTGACGATTGACGCCATTGTCCTTACTTGCACTGGCGCGTATTGCCTCTGCATGAAACACTGGCTTTGCTATCAAAATATGAGCTTCTAACGCAGGTTTTACCTGCGATGGAGCCATTTTTCATGACACCCATGCCACCTGCGGAATTGACCTGCTTCATGTGCCGGAAATACGGTGAACGCGGAATACGCTCTTGTCTAGCTTGGTCTGCATGAACTGCTGACGCGATTTGGTGAACACCAGGTTGTAGTGGCGCTCCAGGCCCAGGGTCGAATGGTCGCGCTTGGCAATGTTGCCGCTGCAGCCTGGGCCGGCAGCGCGACGGTCTGATAGAGCGCTCCGGAAAGGCGTCTGCAAGAGCACAACGAATGCCGTGCGCGCAAAACGGCTTGGCCTGCCAAATGCCACCGCACTGCATTGGCAGCCGTACCCTGACCTGTCCCCTGCCCTACCTGCAGTGTCTTGCCATTGCCTGCAGAAGGGCCTATAAACACACCTTTGCTGTTTATAAATACTGTACCAATGTCCTTGCCTTCCCAATACACGCTGAGCGAACTGTGCGTTCTGGCCGACCTGCCGGTGCGGACCGTGCGCTACTACGTTCAAACCGGGCTGGTGGACCGCCCGGCAGGCGAAACGCGCGCTGCCCGCTATGGCGCCCGGCACCTTGAGCAGCTTTTGCTGATCAAGAAATGGACGGCTGCCGGCCTGTCGCTCGAACGCGTGCGGGAATTGCTGCAGGGCGGTGAAACGAACCTCCCCATGCCGCGCCGGCGCCCGGGCAGCGTCGAAGTGCGCAGCCATCTGCAGGTGGCAGAAGGCATAGAAATCTCCATTGACCCATCCCGCGCCGGCATGACGCCTGCGCAGGTGCGCGCCTTCACCCGCAGCGTGATGGCGCTGTATGCCTCGCTGCAGCCTTCTCCGTCCTGAATCCAGCCACTCGGCCACCCCTCCATCCATCCATTCACCAGAAAAGGCAACAAACCCATGCACACCTTTGCCCACTGCCAGACCGCAGAAGGAGAAGACCTGCACTTCGAAGGCGCCAGCGCCAGCGGCGTCGTGAACGGCAGCCTGCTGGAAATGGCGCTGGAGCAGCGCTTTCGCAACCCGCAGGACTGCAATGTCGAACTTGTCTACACCTTCCCGCTTCCCTGGGATGCGGTGCTGCTGGGCATCGAGGTGCGCCTCAACGGCCAGACGCTTCGCGGCAGGGTGCAGGCCCGCCAGGCCGCCTGCGACACCTACGAGGTTGCGCTTTCGAAAGGCCATACCGGCGTTTTGCTGTCCAGAAACAGCAACGGCAGCTACACGCTGGAACTGGGCAACCTGCTGGCCCGGGAAACCTGCACCGTCGTGCTGCGGTATGCACAGCACCTGCAGCCCACGCAGGGCCACCTGCGGCTGACGCTTCCGACCACCCTGGCCCCCCGCTACGGCGACGCGGTGCGGGACGGCCATTCAAGCCCCCATGCGGCGCACCAGAGCGATGCGCTGGTGCACTACCCTTTTCAGATTGCCTTTGCCGTGCACGGCCCCCTGGCCCAGGCCAGTGTCGCGTCCCCCACGCACCCGCTGGAGGTGCAGCACCAAGGCGGCATATTGCATTTGCGGCTGGCGCGCTCAAGCTGGCTGGACCGGGACTTCACGCTGGTGTTCAGCGCACTGCAGCAACCGTCCCAGGCCCTGGCCGCCCGCGACCTGCTGCAGCCCGACACCAGTGTGGCCATGGCCTCTTTCGTACCCGACCCCGGGCTGCTGGCGGCTGCCGCCTCCCCGCCAGGCGCTTCTTCTGCCGTGCTCAAGGTGCTGGTGGACTGCAGTGGCTCCATGGCGGGCGACAGCATCCAGGCGGCGCGCAGCGCCCTGCATCGCATCGCGGATGCGCTTGTTCCCGGCGACCGGTTCAGCCTTTCACGCTTTGGCAGCACGGTCGAACACCGTTGCAAGGCGCTGTGGGCCGGGTCACCGGCGGCCCGGGCGTCGGCGGCGCGCTGGGCTCAGGGCCTGCAAGCCGACATGGGCGGCACGGAAATGGAAAAAGCCCTGCAGTCCACCTTCGCCATTGCGCACCCGGGGCGCGCTGACGTGCTGCTGGTGACGGACGGTGCGGTGCATGCCGTGGACGCCGTGATTGCCGCCGCCAGAAATTCCGGGCACCGGGTGTTTGCCGTCGGCATTGGCAGCAGCCCTTCCGAGGGGTTGCTGCGCAGCCTGGCCAGCGCCACCGGCGGCGCCTGCGAGTTCGTGGCCCCGGGCGAAGCCGTGGAGCCGGCCGTGCTGCGCATGTTCCATCGGCTGCGCTCGCCGGGAATCACGGCACTGCGTGCCGAATGGCCACCCGGCTTTGAATGCCTGGAATCCACTGCAGCGCCAGGCTTTGCATTCGATGGCGACCACCTCACCTTTTTTGCACGCCTGCGCTGCAGCGACCCCAAAGAGCTGTCGGGTCCGGTGCGCCTTCTGGGCAAGGTCGCAGGCAGCCCGGACGATGTGGTCCTGGCCCAGGCAATGCTGTCTGCCATGCCAGACAGCGCCAACACGCTGGCGCGGCTTGCAGCCCATGCGCACTGCACGGCAGCTGCCTTGCTGGAGCAAACCTCTGTAACCAGGCGCGCAAGTCTGGCGGCGCTGGCCGAGCGCTACCAGCTTGTGTCGGAAGACACGACCTTCGTGCTGGTGCACGAACGCAGCGCAGAGGCGCAGTGCGCGGAAATGCCTGCGCTTCACACGGTCAAAGGCATGCTGGCCGCAGGCTGGGGCGGGCTGGGATCCGTGGCAGCAGGCAGCACCGACATGCCCCCGTCTTTCAGCAGGACCAGACTGCCCGGGTCTGCACAGCACACCCTGGCTGCACCTGCCCGCTCCACACAGGCGCCAGAGCCGAGGTTGCTTTCGTTCTTGCGGCCATCGAGAAACCGGTCGGTCTGCTTTTCAAGGCTGAGTTCAGGGTTTGGCGGCAGGGACGGCAGGGACGACACGGGAGATCTGGGCACGGCGCCCGGCGCGATCGACAAGAACAACCCGGAACTCTGGGCCACAGCGCCATCGGCGGAGCACGGCACCAGAAAGCATGGCTGGAATGCGCACTACGAAGGCCTTACGCCTGCAGGGTTTGTGCAATTCCTGTGCACCGTGAAAGAACCGCACTGGCCCATCACCTACCAGGCACTGCGCCAGGCCGGGATTGGCATTGATGTGGTGGAGTGGCTGGAGTTTGTGGTGGGCGAAGGTGCACAGGAACAGGCGGTGGTCGCAGAGTTTGTCCGCCAGCTGCGCTGCAACGCAGAACGCTGGAGCGGCTTGCCACCAACCACCTCTGACCTGTTCAATCCTTTGCCGCAAGACGCCCTCTTTTCAGCAGAAAGCGCACTGGTGCGCAAAAAACTGGCAGAAGCTTTCAGCACCATGCAACCAAGGCATTGGCCGGAAAGTGTTTTGGGTTTTGCGGAAGCGGAAGACTGAATGGCAGGTTTTGCCAAAAAGGCCGTTTCAGCCAGAAATTGCCTGAAACGGCCGTCCGCCCTTTGCGCTCCAGACCCTGCTGCGCATGCACTTCTTGCAGCAGTGGTTCAGCCTGTCAGACCTAGCAATGGAAGGGGCTTTGCTTGATGTGCCGCTGCACCGAGAGCTTGCCCAACCCGATGTCCCTGGGCGCCTGCCCGACGAGAACACCATTCTTCGCTTTGGCAAAACCCCAAGTCCACGTCCATGTCACCGGCCCGGGAGACACCAGCTGGCCAGACAGATCCTGGCCAGCGAACCCGACATGCATTCAAGCCAGCGCAAAGCGCTGGACAAGCAAAGCAATTGTCTGGACGCCTTGATCGACCTGCTGGAAAAAACCAAGGCTTGCTGTCCGGTAGAGCAAGTGTTTGCCAAGCCAGAACTGTGGAGATGCTCTGGAGCGCTGTGGGCGATTTGCTCGAGCGCTTCAGCAGCGCTGCGTGCGCAGCGTTGTGTTTGCTACTGCGGTTACTGAAGGTCAGGGTGAAAGCGACCTAACCGCTCTTGGCGGTTGAAGCGGTCGCCATGGCCTTGCGCAGAAAGGCCGGCGCCATGAACTGGCTGTAGCTGCCCAGTGGCGCACTGCCCGCCAGCATGGTGGCCTGAAACAGCGCAGTGTTGGCCATGGCGCGGGCGGCACCCCCACCCAGCCAGCGTGCACCCAGTTGCTCCTCGGGCGGCACAAATCGGTACAGCGCCATGCCCGCGGCAACCTGGTCGGGGGGCGTTTTTGTCAGGCGTGCAATCGTCTGCACTTGCGGTGTCTTGGCTGTCCAGGTGGCATGCGTGTCAAGGTAATTGCGCTGCGCTGTGGCAATGGCCTGAAGCAATGCCACCACCAGCGTTTCGTTGGCTTCTGTCCAGATGCGATTGCCCACCAACCCGTCAAAAGTGTAATAGCCACGCTGCGCCATCTGCGCCGCACTCACCAGCACTTTTCCTGAAGTCTTGAGATGCCCCAGCACCGGGTTCCACAGCCAGGCGGCATCGATCGTGCCTGCGTCCCAGGCAGCCCGTATCTCGGCCGGCTTGAGTGTCAGCAGCTTGACATCGCGCATGAGGCCGCTTTCGCTCAGGGCAGCGAAAAGCTGGTAATGGGCGGTGCTCAAATTCGGCGCCGCCACCGTTTTCCCCCGCAGATCCGAAATCTTTTCAATGCCTGCGCCATTGCGCACCACCAGCGCTTCGGCGTTGGCCATGTCGTCACACACCCACAGCAGACGCACATCCTGCCCTGCCGTGGCGGCGGCCGTGAAAGGACTGGAGCCCACTTCACCCAGCTGAATGTCCCCGGCTGCCATCGCTTTCATGATGTCAGCGCCGGTGTCGTACATTTTCCATTGCACACGGTAGCCGGTCGTGCGCTCCAGCTCGGCTGTTTCCACAATCAGTTTCATGGGCCCCAGCAGGTCCTGGTAGCCGATGGTGACGGTGCGGGTCTGTGCAAAAGCCGGTGCAGCGGCCATGGAAGACACCAAAGCCATCCAGCTTCTGCGCCGCATGGGCACGCAAGCCAGGTCTTTGCTGTTCTCGTTCAGGTGAAAGCGCATGCAAAGCC
>JAGOCN010000156.1 GCA_017998735.1 Giesbergeria sp. | reverse complement strand
CCATGGCGCAATGCCTGCAAATGCAGCGCCCAACCTTCCAGCAATGGGGGTCAGAGCCCGAGTTTCTCTTCGCGAAATCGTGATCTGACCCCCATTGCCTGTGCCGGTGGTATGCACTTTATGAGGCATGTCACTGACCAGGCCAAATCGGCCTCCAGCCCATGCTGCACCTGCGCCAGCAGCTCTCATTTTTGATGACTCAAGCATGGTGGCCTGCCTTGCGGTTGTGCTGCGCCACAGCTTCTTCAAACACATTCACCGGCAGCCCCGGCACCGCCACCGGCTGCGCCAGCACCAGCACGCGCCCGGCCAGCGGGGTGCGCGCCAGCTCGTCCGCCGGGCGGCCCTGGCGGGCAGTGGTGACAAACAGCGTGCGCCTGTCCGGCCCGCCCAAGCAGACCATGGTCGGGCACACCGCCGGGGTGGCCATGCTTTGCAGCAGCGCGCCTGTGGGCGACAGCTGCACCACGCGGCCGCCCTCGTACAGCGCGCACCAGTAATTGCCCTGCGCATCGACCGCCGCGCCATCTGGCCGGCCGCCATAGGGCGCCGCGCTGCCCGGCTGCCAGCCCGCAGGCTTCAGCGCGAACTGGTGCAGCACGCGCGCCGGCCCCAGCGCGTTGCTTTCAGCATCCCAATCACGCGCCTCGACGCGGTGCGTGGGCGTGTCGGCGCTGTACAGGGTGCGCTGGTCGGCCGACCAGGCCAGCCCGTTGAAGGTGCCGCCCCCGCCCCACATGCGCGCCACCTGCGCCGGACCATGGTGGCGCGCATCAATGCAGTACACCGCCGCATTGCCGCCGCCCGGCCGCTCGTCGCGCGTGCCCACCCAGAAGCGCCCGAGCGGGTCGCATTTGCCATCGTTGGCGCGCTCGTGCGCTAGGTCGTAGGGCAAGCGCGCAATGCAGGCCAGGGCGCCGCCCCAGTTGCGGGCACGGTAGATGCCATCGCGCAATGACAGCACCCAGCCGCTGGCCACGCCTGCGGTGCGCGCCGGTGCCATGCAGCCGGGTTCGGCGGGCAGCGGCCAGCGTTCGACGTGGCCGGTGGCCAGGTTGGCGCGCAGCGCGGCGCGGCCAGCAATGTCCACCCAGTGCAGGTGCCCGGCTTTGTCGTTCGGACCAGTGCTCGGCTGCCAGAAGGGGGATTCGCCCAGTTCACTGAGGTCTTGTTCGCCCTGTGCGCCCTGTTTGCCTTTCTGGCCCAGGGCCTGCCAGGGGGTGTTGCTGCTGTCCATCCGTTGCTCCTTCCTTTTCTCCTGCTGCTGGTGCTGTTGCTATTGCACTGCAGCGGCTGCCACAGGTGCAGCCATTAGAGCGTTTTGCGCCGGGCGGGTGCTGCGCCGGTGTGCGGCGCTGTGGGCTGTGCCATGGTTCTTGTGGCAATGCAAAAGGGTGCGGATGCATATAGTCTGCAGAAAAACGCTCTTGTTTTCATAGCTGCTGGCGCAGGCAGGGAAAGCGCTGGAGGCCGATTTGACCGATCAGTGGTCTGTCTCAGACAGCGCACACCACCGGCGCAGGCAATGGGGGTCAGATCGCGATTTCGCGCAGAGAAACTCGGGCTCTGACCCCCATTGCCGGAATGCTGCGCGCTGCGCTTGCAGGCAGGCAGCCAGCCATGGTCTTCTGGCAATGGCGCTGCTGGCTGCTGGCTGCTGGCTGCTGGCTGCTGGCTGCTGGCTGCTGGCTGCTGGCTGCGCGCACTCGCTGACCTTGGTTGCGCCCGGTGCCGAAGGTGCTGGCTTTTCACCCCGCTCTGCAGCGCCGCCGGCAGCGTGTTTTTGCCACCACCGTCGGCCCCCATCCCGGCCTCGGTGCTTGCAGCGAGACGCCGCAGCCCTTCAAGCCGTCCAGTTCCGCACTGGCGGAGCTGGAGCCGCGGCTTTCAGCCCCAGCGGGGGAAGGGGCACAACCGGCGGTGCGCAAAGCCTGCTTCAACGCGTGTACGCCGTCTCGCCATGCGCCGTGATGTCCAGCCCCTGGCGCTCGTCGTCGGGGGGTACCCGCAGGCCCACCAGCAGGCCGGCCACCTTGTAGGCCACCACCGAAACCACCGCCGACCACACCATGGTCAGCAGCACGCTTTGCAGCTGAATGAGGGTCTGCGCGCCCATGGCAAAGGTGTCCGGTGCAGGGCCGCCGGTGCCGCCCAGGCCAGGCGCTGCAAACACGCCCGTCAGCAGCGCGCCGACAATGCCGCCCAGGCCGTGCACGCCAAACACGTCAAACGCGTCGTCCGCGCCCAGCAGGCGCTTGAGCCCGCCCACGCCCCACAGGCACACCAGCCCGGCCACCAGGCCGATCACGATGGCGCCCATCGGCCCCACAAAACCGGCCGCCGGCGTCACCGCCACCAGCCCGGCCACGGCGCCCGAAGCGGCGCCCAGCATCGACGCCTTGCCCTTGTGCAGCGCCTCGCCCAGCAGCCACGACAGCGTGGCGGCGCCCGCGGCCAGCGTGGTGTTGATGAACGCCAGGCCGGCCACGCCATTGGCCGCGCCCGCCGAGCCGGCATTGAAGCCAAACCACCCCACCCACAAGAGCGACGCACCCACCATGGTCAGCGTCAGGCTGTGCGGCGTCAGCGCCTCTTTGCCGTAGCCCATGCGCTTGCCGACCAGCCAGGCGCCCACCAGACCGGCCACACCGGCGTTGATGTGCACCACCGTGCCGCCGGCAAAGTCCAGCGCGCCGTGCGTGGCCAGCAGGCCGCCGCCCCAGACCATGTGCGCCATCGGGATGTAGCTGAAACTGAACCACAGCACGGCAAACACCAGCACGGCGGCGAACTTCATGCGCTCGGCAAACGAGCCGACGATCAGCGCCACCGTGATGGCGGCAAAGGTGGACTGGAAGGCGACAAACACATATTCCGGCACGGTCGGCATGGCGCCCGAAAGCGTCTGCGGCCCCATGCCGAGCAAAAAGGCGTTGCTGAAGTCGCCAAAAAAACGCCCCTCGCCGCCAAAGGCCAGGCTGTAGCCGTACAGCGCCCACAGCACCGTGATCAGCGCAAACACCACAAACACCTGCACCAGCACCGACAGCATGTTTTTGGACCGGGCCAGACCGCCATAGAACAGCGCCAGGCCGGGAATGGCCATCAGCGTGACCAGCAGCGTCGAGGTCAGCATCCAGGCGGTGTCGCCCGCGTTCAGCTGCGGGGCATCGGGGGCTGCTGAAGCAGCAGCGCTCAGTGACAGTGCAAGCGCCAGTCCCAGCACGGGGGAGCGGCAAATTCGAAAGGCGGTCTTCATGGCTGGGCCTCGCATTCGGTGGGGAAATACAGATAAAAAAAAAGGAATGGCGGTCGGAATGGGGGGTTGCAGGGCGCCGCGCACTGGGTGTCTGTGCCAGCGCCGTCGGCCCCCATCCCGGCCTCGGTGCTTGCGGCGAGACGCCGCAGCCCTTCAAGCCGTCCAGTTCCGCACTGGCGGAACTGGAGCCGCGGCTTTCAGCCCCAGCGGGGAAGGAGAAAAACCGGCGGGTTGCAGCAGCAGCAGCAGCAGCAGCAGTCGCAGCCGCGCCGCGTTCTTCAGCGCTGCAAGGCGACAGCGCTACAGCGCTACAGCGCCACCGGCCCGGTTTCGCCGGTGCGGATGCGCACCACCTGCTCCAGGTGGGTGACAAAAATCTTGCCGTCGCCGATTTTTCCGGTGCGTGCGGCCGCTTCGATGGCTTCGATGGCGCGCTCGACCAGGTCGTCTTCCATGGCAGCTTCCAGCTTCACCTTGGGCAGAAAGTCCACCACGTACTCGGCGCCCCGGTACAGCTCGGTGTGGCCCTTCTGTCGGCCAAAGCCCTTGACCTCGGTGACGGTGATGCCCTGCACCCCCAGGCCCGAGAGCGCCTCGCGCACCTCGTCGAGCTTGAAGGGTTTGATGATGGCGGTGATCAGTTTCATGGGCGACTCCGGTGCATGGCAAAAAAAGGGGCGATTCAGAACATTCCATCGCCAATGCCAAAGCCATTGCACAGACCGTGCCAACTGCGCCGGGCCGACCTGCAGAACGCAGCAATTTCTGGCGCTGCGCCGACTCCAGCGCCGCCGGTTTTCCTCCTTCCCCCGCTGGGGCTGAAAGCCGCGGCTCCAGTTCCGCCAGTGCGGAACTGGACGGCTTGAAGGGCTGCGGCGTCTCGCCGCAAGCGCCGAGGCCGGGATGGGGGCCAGCGGCGCAAAAAGAACCCTGTGCTGCCGAGCTGCCGAGCTGTCAAGCAGCGCCCTCAGCCTTCAGGGCATTTTTGCCTTGACTGGCTTGCATTGCATCTGCATTGCATCTGCATGAAACACCGCAATTCGCTATTAAAAAATGAGCTGCTGGCGCAAGCTGCATAAGCCTTAGAAGCACTTTTGGCCAAAAACTCCGATGGTGTAGCAGCTGCATTGCCAACCAGCGCTGCACCCGGCCAGCCTGCAGCCACTCTAATCTGGTTACATTGACACACAACCGCACCACCGCTGCACCGCCCTGGTGCAGCGCCCGGCCCAGGGCTGTACCGCAGCCACCACCACGCACCGCTTTGGGGAAACCACTGCCATGAGTCTCGCTCTGCTCCAAAGCCGCGCCCTGCTGGGCCTGCAGGCGCCACCCGTCACCGTCGAAGTGCATCTGGCCAACGGTTTGCCCAGCTTCACCCTCGTCGGTCTGGCAGAAACCGAGGTCAAGGAAGCGCGCGAGCGGGTGCGCTCGGCGCTGCAGAACGCGGGGCTGGAGTTTCCGCACAACAAGCGCATCACCGTCAACCTGGCGCCTGCCGATCTGCCCAAGGACTCGGGGCGCTTTGATTTGCCGATTGCGCTGGGCATCCTGGCCGCCAGCGGGCAGATGGACGGCGCACGGCTGGCGGGCTGGGAATTTGCCGGCGAGCTGTCGCTGTCAGGCGAACTGCGCCCGGTGCGCGGCGCGCTGGCCACCAGCCTGGCGCTGCGCACCGGCGGCGTGGCCGCGCGCCTGGTGCTGCCGCCGGGCAGCGCCGAAGAAGCCGCCTTTGTGCCGGGTGCTCAGGTGTACCGGGCCCGCCACCTGCTGGACGTGGTGCGCCAGTTTCTGCCGCCGGGCAGCGGTGCGGCGGACGGCACAGCCGAGGCAGATTCAGAGGAAATGAGCGACACCACCGGCTGGAGCCTCATGCAGGCCCAGCCGCTGCCCGAAAGCGCCCACTATGCCGACCTGGCCGACGTGAAAGGCCAGG
>JAGOCN010000155.1 GCA_017998735.1 Giesbergeria sp. | reverse complement strand
CTTGCCTTTGGCAATGAGGGTGATCAGCGGCGTGGCCTTGCGCTCCACAAAAGCCTTGCGGTAGGGCTTTTGCTGCCAGCGGTCTGCAAACCACTCGCGGTGCTGTGGTGCCAGGGAAAGGATGCGCTTCTGTATCGCCTTTTCAAGCGTCGCAGCAGGAAAACTGAAAAACTTCATGCGCCGGCACCTGCTGCATTCGCACTGGCCATGTGGCCGACAAAGCGGTCGAACAGCTCGTCGATGTCGGACGCACCGGGCGACGCCTCGGGGTGCCCCTGAAAGCTGAAGACTGGCAGGCCGTCAAATTCCAGGCCCTGCAGGGTGCCGTCGAACAGGCTCAGGTGGGTTGCGCGCACCCGGGGCGGCAGAGAGTCCAGCTCCACGGCAAAACCGTGGTTCTGGCTGGTGATGCTGACGCGGCCACTGGCCAATTCCTTGACGGGGTGGTTGGCTCCGTGGTGGCTGCTGTCCATCTTGAAGGTGGTGGCGCCGGACGCCAGCGCCATGATCTGGTGGCCCAGGCAGATGCCGAACATCGGGATGCCGCTGTCGATCAGGCTGCGCACGGCTTCGATGGCATAGGTGCAGGGCGCCGGGTCGCCGGGGCCGTTCGACAGGAAGATGCCATCGGGCCTGAGCGCCAGCACCTCGGCGGCAGGGGTCTGCGCCGGCACCACCGTGACCTTGCAGCCGCGCTCGGCCAGCATGCGCAAAATGTTGTGCTTGATGCCGAAGTCGTAGGCCACCACATGGTGCTTGGGCGCGGTCTGCTGGCCGTAGCCCTGGCCCAGCACCCATTCGGTCTGCGTCCACTCGTAGCGCTCGGGCGTGGTGACCACCCTGGCCAGGTCCATGCCGGCCATGCCGGGCGCGGCCTTGGCGGCGGCAATGGCCTGGTCGATGCGCTCCTGCGTCACTGCTTCACCAGCGGCCAGGCCGACGATGGCGCCGTTCTGCGCGCCCAGGCTGCGCAGGTGGCGGGTGAGCTGGCGGGTGTCGATGTTGGCAATTGCCACCGTGCCCTCGCGCGCCAGGTAGGCGGACAGGGTTTCGGTGGAGCGGAAGTTGCTGACCAGCAGGGGCAGGTCCTTGATGACAAGGCCTGCGGCTTGGACTTTGGGGGATTCGACGTCCTCGGCATTGACCCCGTAGTTGCCGATGTGCGGGTACGTGAGGGTCACGATCTGCTGGCAGTAGCTGGGGTCGGTGAGGATTTCCTGGTAGCCGGTCATCGAGGTGTTGAACACCACTTCGCCGACCGTGGTGCCGGTGGCACCAATCGAATTTCCGACAAAGACCGTGCCGTCTGCGAGCGCCAGGATGGCGGGCGGGAAATTTCCCTGTAGAGACAAAAGCACTGGGTTCTCCGGGTTGGTTACGGTTACGCCCAGCGGCGCAAGAGACATGGCGTACACGGCTCTTGCTGAAGCTTTGGTGGGGGTCTGCTGTGAGGCGGCGCTAGGCGTAGGAAGGTGCAGAAAAGCCGCCCATTATAGCCAGCCCGTCCATGCTGGCTGCTGCAGTTTGCGGGAAAACCCGCGCAGCTTCAGGTCTGGAAATCCTGCATGGCCGCCCCTGCGGCGCTGGCGTGCAGGCAGATGGCAGCGGCAGCGGCCACGTTCAGCGACTCTTCGCCCCCCGGCTGGCCGATGCGCACTGCCAGGCGCGCGCGCTGTGCCACGGCTTGGCCCACGCCCTGCCCTTCGTGCCCCAGCGCCCAGGCGCACGGCCAGGGCAGGCGCTGGTGCTGCACCAGCTCGCCCTGGTGCGAGCTGGTGACGATCAGCGGCACCTGCAGCGCGTCCAGCGCCTCCGGCTCCAGCGACTCGACCAGGCGCAGGCCGAAGTGCGCGCCCATGCCGGCGCGCAGCACCTTGGGCGACCACAGCGCGGCCGTGCCCTTGAGCGCCAGCACCTGTGTGAAACCGAAGGCGGCGGCACTGCGCAGGATGGAGCCGACGTTGCCCGCGTCCTGCACGCGGTCCAGCACCACGGCAGCGCTGCCCGGTTCCAGTGCGGTGGCGGCTGCCGTGGGCAGATCGACCACAAAACCCATCTGCGCCGGCGACTCCAGGCCGCTGATGGCTGCAAACAAGCCATCGGACAGCACTATGATTTTGATAGCTGCTCGCGCATGCTCAGCCTGCGCCAGAGGCCAAAAAGACTCTGAAAACACGGCCATGGCCGGCGTGCGGCCACGCGCCAGGGCGGCGCGGCACAGGTGGTCGCCTTCCAGCCAGACGCGGCCCTGCCTGCGGTACGCGGTGGGTTCGTGCGCCAGCCGGCGCAACTCCTTGACAAAGGCGTTGTCGCGCGACTGGATGTGGGTGACGGAAGGAGAAGAGGGAGGGTTCATGGATTCACCGGGCAGGCACGGGCACGGGCACGGGCAGACGCTGCAGTGCCCGCGCCACGGGCGCAAACGAACGGCGGTGCAGCGCGCAGGCACCGTGCGCCTGCAGTGCCGCCAGGTGCGCCGCCGTGCCATAGCCCTTGTGGCCGGCAAAACCGTATTCGGGGTACTGGCTGTGCACCTGCGCGCACCAGCGGTCGCGGTGCACCTTGGCCAGAATGGAGGCGGCAGAGATGGCAGGCACCAGCGCGTCGCCGCGCACGATGGGCTCGGCCGGCATGCCCAGCAGCGGCAGCTGGTTGCCATCGACCAGCACCAGCACCGGTTTGAGGCGCAGGCCCAGCACCGCCCGGCGCATGGCCAAAAGCGTGGCCTGCAAAATGTTCAGGCGGTCAATTTCTTCCACACTGGCCTCTGCAATGCTGGTGCACAGCGCATGCGCCCGGATTTCATCGAACAGTGCTTCACGCCGCGCGGCGGTGAGTTTCTTGGAGTCGGCCAGCCCGGCAATCGGGCGCAGATCGTCCAGGATGACGGCAGCGGCCACCACCGGGCCGGCCAACGGTCCCCGGCCGGCCTCGTCCACGCCCGCCACCAGACCGGGCGCGTGCCAGCGCAGGCGGTGCTGCTCAGGCGGCAAGGATCTGGCGGATCGCATTGGCGGCCAGTTGCGGGGTGTTGCGCAGCAGGCTGTGGTGCAGCGCGGTGAAGCGCGCTTGCAGCGCGGCAATGCGCCCAGGGTCACTGTACTGTGCGTCCAGCCACTGCAGCACGGCAGCTGCCAGCGCCTGCGGTGTGGCGGCGCCCTGGATCAGCTCGGGCACCACAAAGTCCTGGCACAGGATGTTGGGCAGGCCCACCCAGGGTTGCAGCTGCTTGCGCCGCATCAGCTGCCAGCTGACCGGGTGCATGCGGTAGCCGATCACCATCGGGCGCTTGAACAGCGCGGCTTCCAGCGTGGCGGTGCCGCTGGCAATCAGCGTCACGTCGCAGGCCGCCAGCACCGCGTGCGACTGGCCGCTGACCACCTTGATGGCGTTGCCCAGGCCAGAGGCCTGCGCCTGGGCAGCAATGCGCTCGTACAATGCCGGCACCGCCGGCACTATCAATTCGATAGCTGGCAGCGCTTGTCTGACAAGGGCTGCAGCCTTGAAAAAGCCTTCGCTGATGTACTCCACCTCGGCCCGGCGGCTGCCCGGCAGGATGGCCAGCACCTGGCCGTCGGGCGACAAACCCAGCTGCCGGCGTGCCGCAGCGCGGTCGGGCACCAGGGGAATGACATCGGCCAGCGGGTGCCCCACGTAGGTGGCGGCAATGCCGTGGCGCTCAAGCAACTCAGGCTCGAACGGGAAGATGCACAGCACATGGTCGGCAGCGCGGCGGATCCGGTCGATGCGCTCGGCACGCCAGGCCCAGATGGACGGGCAGACGAAATGCACGGTCTTGGTGCCGGCAGCGCGCAAGTCGGTCTCCAGCCCCAGGTTGAAGTCGGGCGCGTCCACACCGATGAACACATCGGGTTTGTCGGCCAGCAGGCGCCTGCGCAGCTGTTTGCGGATGCCGACGATTTCGCTCAACCGCCGCACCAGCTCCAGGCTGTAGCCGTGCACCGCCAGCGTGTCGCTGGGCCACCAGGCGTCAAAACCACGCGCCTGCATCTGCGCGCCGCCAATGCCGTGCGCCTGCAGCTGCGGCCACAGCGCCTGCATGCCGTCCAGCAGCAATCCGGCCAGCAGGTCGCCCGAGGTTTCGCCCGCCACCATGGCGATGCGGGGTGCGGCGGCACTCATGGCAGGCACGGCATCAACGGCATCAACGGCATCACAGGCATCTGCAGCATCAGCGCGCAATGCCGCGCGTGGAAGCCGCCACAAACGCCAGCAGCAGCGCGATGTCGTCCACCGCCTCCGGGTGCTGCGCCGGCAGGGCGGCAATGGCGCTGCGGGCGGACTCCAGCGTCAGGCCCTGGCGGTACAGCAGGCGGTGCATCTGCTTGATTGCCGTAATGCGCGCCGGCGAAAAACCACGCCGGCGCAGGCCTTCGAGGTTCAGGCCGCGCACCGCCAGCGGGTTGCCATCGACCATCATGAACGGCGGCACGTCCTGTGAGATGTGGCTGGCAAAGCCGGCCATGACATGCGCGCCCACATGGGTGAACTGGTGGATGCCGGTCAGCCCGCCAATGATGGCGTGGTCGCCCACCTGCACATGGCCGGCAAGCGTGGCGTTGTTCGCCAGCACGGTGTGGTCGCCCACCACGCAGTCGTGCGCGATGTGCACATAGGCCATGATCCAGTTGTCGTTGCCCACCGTGGTCACGCCCGCGTCCTGGGCGGTGCCGGTGTTCAGGGTGCAGAACTCGCGGATGGTGTTGCGGTCGCCCACCACCAGCCGCGTGGGTTCGCCGGCGTATTTCTTGTCCTGCGGCGGCGCGCCCAGCGACACGAAAGCCGCCACGCGGTTGTCGCACCCGAGTGTGGTGTGCCCGGCGATCACGCAGTGCGCGCCGAGTTCAGTGCCAGCGCCGATCTGCACGTCAGGACCGACGACGCAGAACGCACCGATGCGCGCCGTGCCGTCCACGCGCGCGCGCGCGTCCACCAGCGCCGTGGAATGGATATTGCTGCTGCTCACGCCAACCCCCGCCTGCACGCCCTGGGGTTTCAGGCAACGGTGCGCATGGTGCACATCAGCTCGGCCTCGCAAGCGACTTCATCCCCCACGGTGGCCACGCCCTTGAATTTCCAGATGCCTCCGCGCACGCGGTCGATGGTGATCGACAGGATCAGCTGGTCGCCCGGCTCCACCGGGCGCTTGAAGCGGGCGCCGTCAATGCCCACAAAGTAGTAAATGTTGTT
>JAGOCN010000154.1 GCA_017998735.1 Giesbergeria sp. | reverse complement strand
CCGCGTTGCCCATCAAGTTTGCCGAAACCATTGTCGAAGCCCTGGGCCACGCGCCCGAGCGCCCGGCGCAGTTTGACGGCATTGAAGACTTGCCCAAGCGCGTGCAGGTGATGCCTGCCGATGTGCAGCAGATCAAGAGCTACATCGCGCAGCATTGCGATTGAGGCCGGCGCCGCTGCCAGTGCAGTGGCCGCCAAGCCGGAAGCCATTTTTGAGGTTTCAAGCCAAATCGGCCTCCAGCGCTTTATGGCTGTGCGCTGGCAGCTATCAAAAGCAGAGCAGATTGGGTAGGCTGGCAAAAGCGCCTGCCAGCGCCTGCCCAGGCTTTTTCAGTAGCCGCGCAAATCGTCCACCGGCATGGCCAGCGGCGCGCCGGTGATGCGCTCCAGCGTGCGGCTGACCACGGCAATGTCATTGTCAAAACTGCCATGCGCGGCAGGCGCCATGACCGGCTTGCCCAGTGCGTCGATGGCCACCGTGATGTGATCCTGGCCAACCACGCTGGTGCGGCCCTTGAGTTTGGTGGCCTGCGCTGCAGTGCGCCAGGCAAGCAGCGACTCGCCGGTGTCCGAGGTGCCGTCCCAGCCGGTGTCGCTGGTGCTCTGGATGCGCTCCATGCCCAGCAGCGGGGTGTGCAGGTCGGCCTCCAGCGCGTTCGAGACGAAGTACAGCAGCGACTTGCGGTACAGGGGCGTGACGGTGTCACCGCGCTCCTCCTTGTCCGACAGCACATCGAGGTGCAGGCGCTCCATCACGGCCAGGTTGCTGGCGTAGTGCAGGTTGGCAAAGGCCACGCTGCAGGCCGGGGCGTACAGGTGTACCGACGCCATGCGCTTGCCCAGGCCGCCGTCCCGCCCGGTCTGCTGGCGCACAAACAGCGCCTGCAGCAGGTGGCCCAGCGCCAGCGCGCCGGCCGAATGCCCCACCAGGTGCAGTTCAAAGGCTTCGCCCCAGGTGGCGGTCAGCGCCTGCAGGGCGTCCAGCAGCAGGTCGCCGCCGTGGCGGGGCGTGAACGCCAGCTGCGCGTTTTCCTTCATTTCGCTCCACAGCGGCCGCGCCAGCGGGCGGCCAATGGTTTTTTCCACCAGCCGGTCGGTGCGTTCGGTGATGGCTTCGCGCAGGCTGCCGGCCAGGGCCGGCTGCAGGCCCACCTTGTCGGCAAAAATGTTGCCCACCGATTCAAGCAGCCCGGTTTTCCAGACCAGAAACAGCGGATAGCAGCCGTTGCCGATGAAAAACCGCCCCATGGCACTGGCCCTCTTGATGGCGGCGGCTTCGCTGTTCAGGCCGCCGTGCACATACAGCACCAGGCGCTTGGGCTGCTGGGCCGGCTGGCTGCGAAACCAGGCGTCGGGCAGCGCATACACCTGCTGCTGCAGCTTGCGCGGCTGCTCGTCCTCGGTCAGGTAGCGGCTGACGCGCCCGTCGTTGCCCAGCACCACGCTGTGCTGGTAGGCCAGGCCGCTGTCCCACCACTTGCTGCGGTCGGTGCCGACCGCCAGGGCGCGCCCGGCGCCGCTGTCCACCGCCAGCCGGCCGGCCACCACGCCCGGCACGCCCATGGAAGCCACCCACGCGTCCATGCCGTTGGCCAGCCAGTCCAGGTAGGTCAATACGGCAAAGCCGCCCGCACCCCAGCCGGTGCCCCAGGAGTTCTGCACGATGAAGCCGGCGGCATTGAAGCCCACCAGTGCAAAGGCGTGCCCATCGGTTTGCGAGGGCCGGCCCTCAAAACCGATCACCGGCAGGCTGGCGTGGCTGAGTTTTTGCAGCTGCGCCCTGGTCTGCCGGGGCAGCTGCTGCCAGCCGCCGTGCGTGAAGGCCGAGACAAAAATCGCCCGGTGCTGGGCAATGGCGGCCTGCATGTCGGTGATCGACTTGGTGTCGACGCGGTAGTACACGCCCAGCGTCTGCTGCGCGGCGTTGTCGGCAAAGCCGTAGCGCGCCGGGTTGGACTTTTCCGGCTCGTACGGCCAGAACGATTCCAGGCAGACGCCGTTGTTGAACCAGCCCTTGAGCGCGCCCCGGCAGCTGGAGCCGTCGTAGTTTTCGCCCTCGTACTCGTCGTGCCGCCGTGCCAGCGTGTAAAGCATGCGCGGGCTGACCAGGTTCACTTTGTCCGACAGCTTGCCACCCTGCAGGGATGCATCCTTGAGCCAGCGCAGGTAGTTGATGACGCAGGCCAGGCCAAAACCGGTGCAGGCGCCTTCCTGGCCCTGGTCCAGGATCATTCCGGCGGCGGTGTAGGCGCCCAGAAAAGCGCTCACTTCAGATTGCGGCGGGTAGGCGTCCGGCAGGCTCAGCGCCTGGGGCTGGAACTCGCGGTCGCGCAGGTCGGCTGCGTCTTTGCGCGTGCGCGAGGTGCGCACCGGCAGGGGCGTTTCGGCACTGTCCGGCACCGAGGTGGTCACCGGGGCCACGCTGCCGACGGCGCGCCGCTTGCCGCCCGCTGCCCTGGCCGGCGTGCGGGCGGTGGCAGGCCAGAGCGCGTCGGCGCGTTCAAACACGTCCTTGAACATCGCCAGGCCGTGCGCGCCGCCATTGACCAGCCGGCGCGCCGCGCGCAGGTCGCCTGCCGCCACGGCCGTGCGGAACCGCGCCGCCTTGTCCAGCAGAAACTGCGCCAGCACCACGGCGGCCACTTCGGGGGCGTTTGCCAGGTCGGGCGTGGCCACCAGGGCAACCTCCAGGCGGCTTTGGTAGGTCTGGTAGTTGCTTTTGCCGGTCAGCTGCACAAAGCCGCGCCCCCGGTAGCGCGCGCCGTCGCCGCGCTCGCTGTTGCCGATGTCGCGGCGGGTGTCGTACAGGCTGAACGGCGCGCCGCCGGGCGGGGTGTTGTACTTGGACTGGAACTCTGAAATCGGCACAAAGCCTTCGGTTTCGGCGCGGATGGTGCCCAGCGCCCCCAGCACCATGGCCCGGTCGGTCAGCCCGGCGGCGCCCAGCGCTGCTTCCACATAGGGCAGGTAGCGGGCAATGTTGGCCGGCTTGGTGGCCGGAAACAGCCGGCACACTACCCCCACGTTCAGCGCCTCGGTGCCCAGCGCCAGTGGCACGGCAGGCGCCAGGCCCAGCAGCACCTGGCAGCGCGGCCCGACGATGCCGTCGGCAATGACGCCAATGCCTGCCTGCCAGCGGCGGATGGCGGCATCGAATTCGCTGTCGATGGGCGTGCCGGGCTGCGCCAGCACCGCAAAGGCAGCGGCATTGGCCCCCAGCGCCTGGGCCAGCGCCTTGCGCAGGCGGTCCACATCGCTGCCCTGGTCGCGCAGTGCCAAAAGATGGTGTGCCATGGTGATTCCCCTTTCAAGCTGTCAGAGCGCTTGTGCAGTCCAGAAGCCGGGCACCGTCACCACAAGCATGTGCAGTGCGACAAAAAAACAGGCAGGGACAAGGGTGCAGCGGCACAGCGGCCTGGCCAGTGTTCAGGTGAAAGAGGCCTGTGCCATCCCAGGCGGGCCTGCAGCAAACTCAGCCGAGCTCGTCGTCCTCCACGATTTTCAAAGGCGATGACGGGCGCAGGTTGAAACGCAGCACGCTGGCGCTGTTGGCCCCCAGCGCCGAAACCGGAAGCTGCGAAATCTGCAGACCATTGCTGACATCGATGCCGCCGCGCACTTCCACTTCCACGCTGTCCACCAGCATGCCGTCGGTTTTGCGGCTGATCACCTCGGCGTTGATGCGGTCGATGTTGCCCTTGAACTGGCCGACCAGGTCCTGCACGCTGATTTTGGGCAGCTGAAGGTCCAGCTTGTCCAGGCGTTCGCGCAGTTCCTGTGCCCGGCCCACCTCTGTGGCCAGTTCCTTGCGCAGGCTTTGCAGTTCTGCGTTGTTGATGGCCACGGTGCGGCTGGCTTCGGTGAACTTGGTTTCCAGCGCTTCGTTGTTCAGCGCCAGCCGCTCCAGCTCCTTGTCCCTGGCATTGACGGCAGCCATGGCTTCATTGAATTTTGCTTTCACCAGATCAGGGTTTTTGAAACTGGTTTCAGGAAAGTCCCGGACGTCGAATTTGGGAAATACAAAGGTGACCATGGGAATTCCTCTTGCAGGTCAGGCGCTGCGGCCCTGGGGCGGCACAGGAACAATCCTGAGCTTGAGGGTGCTGCTGCCTTCGGCCGTGAAGTTCAGCGTGTTGCGGTACTTGTTGTTGAACGGCGCGACATACAGGCGCGCCGGGGTCTGGGCGTTCTTTTTCTCGAAATGGATGGCCATGCGCATCTCCACCTGGGCTTCGGGGATCTGGTACCAGGTCACCTGGTAGCCCAGCGCCTGCAGTTCGGGGTGTTCGGTGGCCAGCCGGGTCTGCGAAGCGAGGGCCGCCGCGTCCAGTGCGCGCTGCGCATCGGCCACGCTGGCGCTGATCTCGCGCACCATGCTGGAAAGGGGTGATATCAGCACTTCATTGAGGTTCACATCGGTGGCCATGGTGCTTCCTGTCTGGGTTTTGGGGGGACGTGCTGTCAGCGTTCGGTGCGCGTGACGACGGGGGGCGTGACGGTGGCATTGACCGTGACCACATCGGGGGTCAGCCGCACCGGGGGCGGTACCGGTTTCATCGTCACGCGCAGCAGGCTGGAGCCTTCGGTGGTGTGCGAATAGGTGCTGGCATTGCGAAAGTTGACCGGCGCGGCAAATGCCATGGCGCCGCGCCTGGCAAAACCGGGGCGGCCGGCGGTTTGCGTGCTGCCCGCTTCGCGCAGCGTGATGGACAGCTTCACCTCGATCAGCGCTTCGGTGAACTGGTAGAAGGTGGGCAGCAGGCCGGCCTGCAGCAAGGTGGTGCGCACCGGCGTGGTGGGTTGCTGCGTCACGCTGATGCCGGGCACCTGCACATCGCTGCCATTGACGGTGACGGTGGACAGGGTCGGGGCAATGACCTCGGTGACCTGTGGAATCAGGTCGATGGCATTGGCTTCGCTGGCCAAAAATTTGAGCGTTTCAATCGACGCCCGGTCCAGCGACAGCTGTCCTTCTGCCACTGCGGCGGCCAGGTCGCGCACCATGTCGGCAATGGGCACGTCCAGCAATTCTTGTCCTACAGCCATGGGAACTCCTTGGGTCAAAAAGACAGGGGGTGGTGGGAAGGCAGAGAAAAGCCATCGGCAGCAAGGTGCAGCCTGTTGTGCGAATCCGGATGGAAAACCGTGCTCAGGTACACCGCACGCTGCACGCAGTGCGCGCTGCGGCTGAACACAGGCAGGCCGCGCTCGCGCAGCATCCACGGCCCGCTGGCGCGCGCC
>JAGOCN010000153.1 GCA_017998735.1 Giesbergeria sp. | reverse complement strand
GGGCCACGGCCGAGCCGTCGCGCAGGCCGGCCACATCGGCGGCCAGATCGGGCCGCGCCAGGATGGAGAAAAAACTGCCGATCGCAATCGCGATGCGGCTCAGAAAAGAGGGGTGGTCTGGTGTCATGGAATGCTCTGCTGCAGTGCAGCGCCACGGCCCGCAGGCGCCTGCAAGCGCCGGGCCGGGCCGGTTGAAAGGGGGGTGCCATGGTAACGAAAGCGCCCGGCCCGCAGGGCAGGCAGGGTGGAGCAGGGCCACAGGGGCCGCACCGGGACGGGTGCAGGGCTGAAATTTTTGCTATGCATTCAATAGCTTCTGGCGCAAGCCCTGCATGCGCTGGAGCCGTTTTTGGCGTAAAGCACAGGCAGGGCATGCTCTGGCCGGGGTGCCGTCGGCTGGCAGGCCTGGCAAGTGCGGCAGGCAATGGCAGCCACTGAAAGCGCGGCATGGGTGGCTGCCAGGGCGATGGATTGCGGCTGTTCCGGGCCGCCAGCGCCTGGCCCTGCAACCGGCCTGAACCGCAGGGCGGCGCCGCAAACCTGCCCTGCGTGGCAAGGTTGCGCGGGCTTCGATTATTCTGGTTGCCGCACCCGACCTTGCCCGATCGGGTGCGGCGCTGTCTTGCCCATGGCTGCTGCCCTGGGCTGTTTTGCTGCCCTTTTCTTTTCTTTTCTTTCCTCGCACGCCCCTCTTTCATGAACGCCGATGTTCCGACCCTGCTGCTGATGGTGACCGTGTCCTCGGGCACCATGGCGGCCGCCATGCTGCTGTTGGGCGGGGGCAGCCGCCAGGACGGGCTGCCTTACTGGGCGGGTGCGCTGCTGCTGGGCGCGGCAGGTTACACGCTGTTTTTGCTGCGCGGGCGGGTACCGGACCTGCTGTCCATCGTGCTGGCAAACGCGCTGCTGTCGGCCATGTTTTCCATGGTGACGGCCGCCGTGCAGTGCTTTCAGGGGCGCCAGCCCCGCTGGGGGCGGCTGCTGGTGGCGCCGGCGTGCATGGCTGCCCTGATGGCGTATGGCCTGGACAGCCTGGCGATGCGCGTGGTGCTGGCCAACCTGATGATGGCAGCGCAGTCACTGTGGGTGCTGCGCTGCCTGCACAGCGCAAGCCCGGACGGCAATGGCCAGGCCGGCACCACCGGCCGGGGCGCGCTGCTGGTGACCGTGGGGCTGAGCGTGGAGTCGGCGGTGCTGCTGCTGCGCAGCGCCTCGGCGCCGATGTTCGAGCAGCCGGGCGCTTCGCTGCTGATGGGCAACGCGGTGCAGACCCTGACATTCATGATGGTTTTCATTGCGCTGCTGGTGACCTCGATGGGCTTTGTCTTCATGGGCAAGGACCGCGCCGACCAGCGCAACCTCCGCCTGGCCGCGCAGGACGAACTGACCGGCCTGGCCAACCGCCGCGCCACCATTGCCGCGCTGGAGCGCGAAGTGGCGCGCAGCCGGCGCACGCGCCAGCCGCTGGCGCTGATGATGGTGGACGTGGACCATTTCAAGCAGGTCAACGACCGCCATGGCCACCTGGCGGGCGACGCGGTGCTGCGCAGCATCTGCGGCACGCTGGTGCAGCGCGTGCGCGCGCAGGACACCGTCGGGCGCTATGGCGGCGAGGAGTTTCTGGTGGTGCTGCCCGACACCCCGCGCGCCGGCGCTGCCCGGCTGGCGCAGGAGCTGTGCGCAGCGGTTCAGGCCACGCCCTGCCCCTGGAACGGCAAGACCATTGCCGTGACGGTGAGCATCGGCGTGTTTGGCGGCCTGCTGGAAGCGCAGGACCAGTGGGACCTGCTGCTGCACGCCGCCGACAGTGCGCTCTACCGTGCCAAGGCGTCGGGCCGCAACCGCGTCGAAGTGGCGTCTGGCCTGCACCGGGTGCAGCGCGCTTGCCTGGAAGCGGACACGGGCTTCGAGCAGACCTTGCCACCTTCGGGATGATGGGCGGAGCGGTGCGCGCTGCACGGTGCGGCGGGCCTTGTGTTGGAATGCAGCCTTCTTTTTGACACTGCCCTGCCCACCCGAGGAGCCCTGCCATGAACGCCCGCATTTCCCCCGCCACCCTGCTCCAGCCCGAAGAAGCCCTGGCCCGCGTCAGCCGGGTCTGGGACGAAAACATCGTGCCGCAGCTGACCGACTACATCGCCATTCCCGCCAAGTCGCCGATGTTTGCCCCCGACTGGGAGCAGCAGGGCCTGCTGGACACCGTGGTGCGCAATGCCGCTGCCTGGGTGGAAGAACAAAAGGTCGAAGGCCTGCAGCTCGAAGTGGTGCGCCTGCCGGGCCGCACGCCGGTGCTGTTTTTTGAAATTGCCGCCACCCGGCCGCAGTCGCGCCAGAGCGTGCTGATGTACGGCCACCTGGACAAGCAGCCCGAGTTTTCCGGCTGGCGCAGCGACCTGGGGCCGTGGACGCCGAAATACGAGGACGGAAAGCTGTACGGGCGCGGCGGCGCCGACGACGGTTATGCGGTCTATGCCAGCATTGCCGCCGTGCAGGAGCTGAAGCGCCAGGGCGTGCCGCACCCGCGCATCGTCGGGCTGATTGAAACCAGCGAGGAAAGCGGCTCGCGCGACCTGTTGCCGTACATCGATGCGCTCAAAGACCGGCTGGGCGAGGTGGCGCTGGTGGTGTGCCTGGACTCGGGCGCCGGCAACTACGACCAGCTGTGGCTCACCACCAGCCTGCGCGGCATGGCCAGCGGCACGCTGCGGGTAGAAATTTTGACCGAAGGCGTGCACTCGGGCGACGCGTCGGGCCTGGTGCCGTCGAGCTTTCGGATCATGCGCCAGGTGCTGGACCGCCTGGAAGACAGCGCCACCGGCCGCCTGCTGCCGGCGAGTTTTCACTGCGAAGTGCCGGCCGAGCGGCTGGCGCAGGCGCGTGCCACCGCGGCCATTCTGGGCGACGAGGTCTACCGGCGCTTTCCGTGGGCGCACCACGACTGCGGTGGTAGCACCGCTTTTGCATTGCCCACCACCACCAACCCGGTCGATGCGCTGCTGCGCCGCACCTGGCAGCCCACGCTCAGCGTGACCGGCGCCGAGGGTTTTCCGGCGCTGCAGGACGCGGGCAACGTGCTGCGGCCCTACAGCGCCTTCAAACTGAGCCTGCGCCTGCCGCCCCTGGTGGACGCCGCCGCCTGCGTGCAGGAAATGAAGGCGCTGCTGGAAGACAACGCCCCCTACCAGGCCCGGGTGACCTGGGAAAGCGCCAGCGGCGCCAACGGCTGGAACGCACCGCCCACCGTGCCCTGGTTCGAGGACGCACTGAACGCTGCCAGCCAGGCGCACTTTGGCGCGCCCTGCGGCCACATCGGCCAGGGCGGCACGATTCCGCTGATGGGCCTGCTGAGCAAGGGCTTTCCCAAGGCGCAAATGATGGTCTGCGGCGTGCTTGGCCCCAAAAGCAATGCGCACGGCCCGAACGAATTCCTGCATGTGCCCTACGCCAAGAAGCTCACCGCCGCCGTGGCACAGGTGATTGCGTCCATGCCCTGAAGGCGAAAAGCGAAAGGCGAAAGGTTCAAGGCACGCGGGCTGGCACGTCTGGCGCAAGGGGCACGGCCTTTTGTACTGGCGTGCCCTGTGCAAGGTTGCTGCCCTGCGCGCCAGGCAGCCAGCGTTGCAGCCACAGGCCGAGGTCGTCGATGCCGGTGAAAAACGCCGGAATCACCAGCAGGCTCAGCACCGTGGACGTGATCAGGCCGCCAATCACCGCCACCGCCATGGGGGAGCGAAAGCTGGAATCGGCCGTGCCAAAGCCGATGGCAATCGGCAGCATGCCCGCGCCCATGGCCAGCGTGGTCATGATGATCGGGCGGGCGCGCTTGTGGCAGGCGTCGAGCAGCGCATCCAGGCGCGACAGGCCATGCTCGCGCCGCGCCAGGATGGCGTATTCCACCAGCAGGATGGAGTTTTTGGTGGCAATGCCCATCAGCATGATCAGGCCGATCAGCGACGGCATGGAAAAGCTTTTCTGCGCAATCAGCAGCCCGACAAACGCGCCGCCCAGCGACAGCGGCAGCGCCGCCAGGATCGTGACCGGGTGCAGAAAATCCTTGAACAGCAGCACCAGCACGATGTAGATGCACAGCACCCCCGTGAGCATGGCCAGGCCAAAGCTGGCAAACAGTTCGGCCATCACTTCGGCGTCGCCCACGGCCACCTGCTGCACGCCGGGCGGCAGGTTGCGCACCGACGGCAGCTGCGCCACGGCGGCGGTCACATCCCCCAGCGCGCTGCCCGACAGCTCGACCTCGATGTTCACACTGCGCGCCCGGTCGTAGCGGTCCACCGCGGCCGGGCCGCTGGCAAATTCCAGCGTGGCCACCTGGTCCAGCGGCACCGGGCCTTTGGTGCCCGGTACGTTCAATCGGCGCAGCAGCTCAAGGTCGCTGCGCGCGCTGTCGGCCAGCCGGACAACGATGGGCACCTGGCGCGTGTCCAGGTTCAGCTTCGGCAGTGCGGTGTCGTAGTCGCCCACGGTGGCAATGCGCAGGGTGTCGGCAATGGCGCTGGTGGTGACCCCCAGGTCGGCGGCGCGGGCAAAGTCGGGCCGCACCGCGATTTCAGAGCGCACCAGGCTGGCGCTGGAGGAAATGCTGCCCAGGCCGGGCAGGCTGCGCAGGTCGTTCACCACGGCCGACGCTGCCGCACTCAGGGCGCGCGGGTCGTCGCCGGTCAGCACCAGGATGTATTTCTCGCCCGAGCCGCCCAGGCCGACCGTGCTGCGCACGCCGGGCAGGCTGGCCAGCGCAGCACGGATGTCGTTTTCAATGCCCTGCTTGCGTGGCCGCTCGCTGCGCGGCACCAGGGTGATGGTGAGCGTGGCCTTGCGCACTTCGGCCGCGCCGCCGGGCGCAAACGGGTCGGTTCCGGCGGCGCCGCCGCCAATGGTGGTGTAGACGCTTTGCACCTGCGGCACGGCGGCGATGCGCCGGCGTGCGTCTTCGGCGGCGGCGTGGGTTTGCGCCAGCGTGGCGCCGGGCGCCAGGCTCAGGTAAACCTGGGTTTGCGAGTTGTCGTCGGGCGGAATGAAACCGGTGGGCAGCAGCGGAATCAGCGCCAGCGAGCCAGCGAAAAACAGCGCCGCCGCGATGAACGTGGTCCAGCGGTGTGCGATGCCCCACGCGGCCCAGCGCAGGTAGGTTCGCAGCCAGCGCGGCTCGTGCTCCTGTGCCACCAGGGGCTTGAGCAGATAAGCCGACATCATGGGCGTCAGCACCCGCGCCACCACCAGGCTGGCAAACAC
>JAGOCN010000152.1 GCA_017998735.1 Giesbergeria sp. | reverse complement strand
ACAGCACCACATCGCCGCGCGCCAGCGCCGGGCCAATGACGCATTCGAGGTGGTCGCGCCGCCCGGCAAACACCAGCAGCGCTTCGGTCAGCGCGCCCATGTCCTCGTGCAGCAGCAGCGCACGCAGTTTTTCGGCCAGCGGCGTGCCGCCCGGTTCGCGCGTGCACAGCACATTGCGGCCCTGCGCGGCAAAGGCATCGGCCACGGCCTGGAGGTGCGAGGACTTGCCGGCGCCGTCAATGCCTTCAAAGCTGATGAACAAACCTGAGCCTGAACCCGAACCCGCTTGCGCCATGTGCATTTTCCTTAGGTTTCTGGTTTCACTGCCCGCGCTGGTAGCGGTTGACGGCGCGGTTGTGGTCCTGCAGCGATTCGCTGAACTGGCTGGTGCCATCGCCCTTGGCGACAAAGTACAGCGCCTGCGTGGGCTCGGGCTGCACGGCGGCCAGCAGCGACGCCTTGCCGGGCATGGCAATCGGCGTGGGCGGCAGGCCGGCACGGGTGTAGGTGTTCCACGGGGTGTCAAGCTGCAGGTCGCTCCGGCGCAGGTTGCCGTCGAATTTTTCGCCCAGGCCGTAGATCACGGTCGGGTCGGTCTGCAGCAGCATGCCGATGCGCAGCCGGTTGGCGAACACGCCGGCAATTTTCCCCCGGTCGCTGGCGCGGCCAGTTTCCTTTTCCACGATGCTGGCCAGCACCAGCGCCTCGTCGGCACTTTTGAGCGGCGTGTCGCTGGCGCGCTGGCCCCAGGCCGCTTCCAGCCGCCGGTCCATGGCGTGCAGTGCGCGGCGCAGCACCGCCAGGTCGCTCGACCCTTTGGCATAGGTGTAGGTGTCTGGAAAGAAGCGCCCTTCCGGGTGCACGCCAGGGCGCTCCAGCCGCGCCATCAGGTCGGCATCGGACAGCGCGGCGCTGTCGTGCCGCAATGAATTGTCGGCGGCCAGCGCGGCGCGCACCTGGCGAAAGTTCCAGCCCTCCACCAGCGTCAGGGCGCGCAGGCTTTCTTCGCCGCGCACCAGTTTTTGCAGCAGGCTGTGCGGCGTGGTGCCCGGGGGCAGCTCGTAGTTGCCGGCGCGGATCTGCCGGTCCCGGCCCGACAGGCGAAACCAGGCATACAACAGCCGCGCATCGACCCGCACACCTGCGGCCTGCACACTGCGGGCCACGCCGCGCGGCGTGGTGCCGGGCTCGACCTCCAGCTCCAGCGCGGCATTGCCCATGGGCAGCGGAGCATGAAGCCACCACGCGGCAGCGCCTGCAAGCAGCAGCGCCAACACCACCATCAAGGTCAAAAAGCGACGCACAGACTGCAACCGTTCACAAAGGGAGGGGCATCATAATTCAGCCATGACCCCTCACCTCAATGGCCACCTCAACGGCACCACCCCCCTCCACCACCTGGGCGTCATCCGCGCCCAGGGCGATGAAGCAGCCAAGTTTCTGCATGGCCAGCTGACCCAGGACTTTGCCTTGCTGGGCATGGGCGAAGCGCGGCTTTGCGCCTTTCTGTCGGCCAAGGGCCGCATGCAGGCCAGTTTCATCGGCTTCAAGCGCAGCCCCACCGACATATTGCTGGTCTGCAGCCAGGACCTGCTGGCGCCCACGCTCAAGCGCCTGTCCATGTTCGTGATGCGTGCCAAGGCCAAACTGAGCGACGCCAGCGAAGAATTTGCCGTGCACGGCGTGGCCGGCGACACGCTGGCCGCCCTGACCGGCAGCAGCGCGCAAGCCGCCTGGACCAAAACCGATGTGGGCGAGGCCAGCGCCGTCTTTTTGCCGCCGGTGGCCGGCCAGCCACGCGCGCTGTGGGTGGCGCCTGTTGGCGAGCCCGCGCCCGCAGGCCCGGCCCTGGACCCGGCGCTGTGGGCCTGGAGCGAAGTGCAAAGCGGCATTGCCACGCTCACGGCCCCGCTGGTCGAGGCCTTTGTGCCGCAGATGCTCAACTACGAATCGGTGGGCGGCGTGAACTTCAAGAAAGGCTGTTACCCCGGCCAGGAAGTGGTGGCGCGCAGCCAGTTTCGCGGCGCCATCAAGCGCCGCGCCTACCTGGCGCATGCCGGCGAAGAGCCCGCCGTGGGCGCGGAGGTGTTTGCCGCCAGCGACCTGGAGCAGCCCTGCGGCCTGGTGGTGCAGGTGGCGCCCACGCCAGCGCCCGGCAGCGGCTGGGACGCCATCGTGTCGCTGCAGATCGCGGCGGCCGGGCATGGCGGCCTGCAGGTGGGCGCGGCCGATGGCATCGCGCTCACCGTGTCACCCGCGCCCTACCCGCTGCTGGAAGACCTCTGACCTTGGCCGGCATTGACCGGCAGCGCACCACGCCAGCGCAGGGCACTGCCACAGCGGCCCGTTAGGATGGCGCCATGACACAGCTCCACCTGACCTTTCTGACCGGCGGCTCGCGCGGCATGGGGCTGGCCATGGCGCAGCAGCTGCTGGCGCCTGGCCGTCTGCTGGTCTGCATGGCGCGCCACACGTCTGCCGCGCTGTCCGCCAGTGCGGCGGACCAAGGCGCAGGCCTGGAGCAGTGGACGCTGGACCTGGCCCGGCCCGAGGCCGCCGCCGGCCATTTGCGCGACTGGTTGCAGAGTCGCAATGCCGACCGCTTTGCCAGCGCCACGCTGATCAACAACGCCGGCACCATTCCGCCCATTGCCCCGCTGTCGGGCAGCGACCCGGCTGCGCTGGCGCAGGCGCTGCGCGTCGGGCTGGAGGCGCCGCTGCTGCTGACCGCCGCATTTCTGGGCGCCACCGAAAATTGGGGCGTGCCGCGCAAGGTGCTGAACATTTCCTCAGGCCTGGGGCGCCGCGCCATGGCGTCTCAGGCGGCCTACTGCGCCGCCAAAGCCGGCATGGACCATTTCACCCGCTGCCTGGCGCTGGACGAGGCGCGCAAACCGCACGGCGCCCGCGTGTGCTCGCTGGCGCCGGGCGTCATCGACACCGACATGCAGACCCAGTTGCGCAGCGCCAATGCAGCGCAGTTTCCCGACGCGCACAATTTTGCGCAGCTCAAGGCGGGCGGCCAGCTAACATCGCCTGCCGACGCTGCCGTGCGCGTGCTGGCCTGGCTGGAGCGCCGCGACTTTGGTAACCCGCCAGTGGCCGATGTGCGCGATGCCCAGGTTTGATGCTCTTTTTTTCATAGCTGACAGCGCATGCCCAGCAAGCGCCAGAGGCACTTTTCGCTACCTAAAAGGACTGTTACCATGACCCGTGAAGTTGTTGTTGTCAGCGGTGTGCGCACCGCCATTGGAACCTTTGGCGGCAGCCTGAAAGACACGCCGCCCACCGAACTGGCCTCGCTGGTGGTGCGCGAATCGCTGGCCCGCGCCGGCGTGGACGGCAAGGACGTGGGCCATGTGGTGTTTGGCCACGTCGTCAACACCGAGCCCAAGGACATGTACCTGTCGCGTGTGGCAGCCATCAACGGCGGCTGCGCCGAAGGCACGCCGGCGTTCAACGTCAACCGCCTGTGCGGCTCGGGCCTGCAGGCCATCATCTCGGCCAGCCAGTCCATCTTGCTGGGCGACACCGACATCGCCATCGGTGGCGGCGCGGAAAACATGAGCCGCGCCCCCTACGCCAGCCAGGCCACGCGCTTTGGCGCACGCATGGGCGACACCAAGCTGATCGACATGATGGTCGGCGCGCTGCACGACCCGTTCCAGAACATCCACATGGGCGTGACGGCCGAGAACATTGCCACCAAGTGGGGCATCACACGCGAAGAGCAGGACGCGATCGCGGTCGAAAGCCACAACCGTGCCCAGCGCGCCACCGAAGAAGGCCGTTTCAAGGAGCAGATCGTTCCGGTCATGCTCAAGAGCCGCAAGGGCGAAGTCGCTTACGAGACCGACGAGCATTTCCGCCCCAACTGCACCGCGGCCGACATGACCAAGCTGAAACCCGTGTTTGCCAAGGAAAACGGCACCGTGACCGCCGGCAATGCCTCGGGCATCAACGACGCAGCCGCCGCCGTGGTGCTGATGGACAGCGAAGCCGCCAAGGCGCGTGGCCTCAAGCCCATGGCGCGCCTGGTGGCCTACGCGCACGCCGGCGTAGACCCCAAGTACATGGGCATCGGCCCGGTGCCCGCCACGCAGATGGCCCTGAAAAAGGCCGGTCTGACCGTGGCCGACCTGGACGTGATCGAGGCCAATGAAGCCTTTGCCGCACAGGCCTGCGCGGTGTCGCGCGACCTGGGCCTGGACCCGGCCAAGGTGAACCCGAACGGCTCGGGCATTTCGCTCGGCCACCCGATTGGCGCCACGGGTGCCGTGATCACCGTCAAGGCCCTGTACGAACTCGAACGCATCCAGGGCCGTTATGCGCTGGTGACCATGTGCATTGGCGGCGGCCAGGGCATTGCCGCCATTTTTGAACGCATGTAAACCGCTGACGCCGGGTTGATGCAAACAGGCCCTGGGCGCTTTGCGCCAGCAGGGAGGGCAGTTTGCAGAGCAGACCCTTGACAACCGAAAAGGCTCTTGAAAAGGGGCCTTTTTGTTTTTTATGCCTGCTTGCATGCACCTTCAACAAGAAATCAATTCGGTGCTGAATTCAAACTTGGAAATCACTGCAATTTGTCGGATTTTTTTACACTGCTTTCTTCAGAAGATTTCAAGGATTTTGCAAGTTGTTGATTCCAAAGAATTAAAATTTATTTTTACAATTTGGCACGAAATTTGCTTCACAATTTATAACGCAAACTAACTTGCGTTTGTTAGTCTCTTGTACAAATACCTTTAGGAGTACACACCATGAAAAAACTCACCACCTTGCTGGCTGGCATTGTGCTGACAGCAGGCGCCAATGCAGCCACTGTCGCGTTCACAGACAGTTATGGTCTGGCAACAACCAATTGGAATAACCCAATTGCTGCAAGCCTGTTCGACGCTAGTTTGGGCACGCTGAACAGCGCCACGTTCAGTTTCACATACGACATTGTTCAAACCTTCCGGGCCGAAAACACGGGTGCAACTACCGATACCATCACGCCGGTCGTGGGTGCGAACATGCTGTTTCGCAAGTCAGCGTCAAACCTCTTGAACACAGTCCTTATTGGCAGCAGCACTGCTTTCAATGCAAGTGCATTCGACGGCGCCATTGACTATGGTGGCACTTCTGGACTCAACTTTGGCGACCTCACTGCAGGCAACGCAGACAGCATCATGCTCACTGGTGCTGACTTGGCTTCACTGATTGGCGTGGGCACCTTGGGCAGCGCTGGCTATAATGTGCGCGCTGTTGGCACTGGCTCGTTGCAAACGAACAATGGCAACCTGGCTTCTTTCATC
>JAGOCN010000151.1 GCA_017998735.1 Giesbergeria sp. | reverse complement strand
CCGGCTGCCCCTGGTCGGGCCGGTGGACAGCAGCGCCCTGCCCGGCCTGTGGGTGTGCACCGCCATGGGCGCGCGCGGGCTGAGCCGCGCGGTGCTGTGCGGCGAACTGCTGGCCGCGCAGCTGCATGGCGAGCCGCTGCCGCTGGAGGCGCGGCTGGCGCAGCTGCTTTCCACCGACCGGCTGTGAACCCAAAGCCCCGACTGCAGCGCTATTGAAACAGGAGCTGCCAGCGCTTGCCCTGCAAGCAATCGGGAATGAAAAGTGCCACAAAGCCTTGCCAGTCAAGCGCCGCCAGCTCACTTTTTTGAAAATGACCAAGGATGGCAGGCTTGGCAGGGACTGGTAATTGCCCTGTCCACAAATAAGCTTATTTGCATAAAGGAACCACAAAACAGTAGTTTGTTTTTATAAGGGGCGCCTCTACAGTCGCCGCCATGCACGAATTTGCGTTTGTTTTTGCCGGCTTTGCTGTCGGCCTGATCGTCGGTCTGACCGGGGTGGGCGGCGGCTCGCTGATGACGCCCGTGCTGATCTTCTTCTTTGGCGTCAAGCCGCACCTGGCGATTGGCACCGACCTGCTGTTTGCCGCCTTCACCAAGATGGGCGGCACGGTCAGCCTGGCGCGCCAGCGCATGGTGCCGTGGCGCGTGGTGGGGCTGCTGTGCGCGGGCAGCATTCCGGCGGCGCTGGCGGCGCTGTGGTTCTTGAAAAACCTGGGGCCGGACAGCGCGCAGGTGCAGCACCTGATGACCAGCACGCTGGGTTTTGCGCTGCTGCTGACGGCCGCTGCCATGGCCTACAAGGTGGTTGTGTTTTCTCCCCAGCGCCAGGCCGCCGAACTGGCCGCCCGCAGCGCGCACCAGAGCCACGCCGACCGGCCGCGCCACTGGAGCCTGCCGGTGCTGCTGGGCGCGGTCATCGGAACGCTGGTCACCTTTACTTCGGTGGGCGCGGGCGCCATTGGCGTCACGGTGCTGCTGCTGGTGTTTCCGCACCTGCCGCTGCCGCGCATCATCGCCGCCGACATTGCCTACGCGGTGCCGCTGACGCTGGTGGCCGGCATGGGCCATGCGTCGCTGGGCTCGGTGGACTGGCCGCTGTTGGCGCAGCTGCTGGCCGGCTCGCTGCCGGGCATCTGGATTGGCTCGCGGCTGATGTCGCGCACGCCGGAGCGTTTGATCCGCTCGGCCCTGTCGCTGCTGCTGGCCTGGGCCGGCGCCAAGCTGGTGCTGATCTGATTTTTTGATTTTTTTGAATTTGTGTTTTTGAGAGTGAAGGTTTTCTGATGTACCAATACACCGACTTCGACAGGCAATTCGTGCAGTTGCGCGCTGCGCAGTACCGCGACCAGCTCGAGCGCTGGCAGGCCGGCAAGCTGAGCGAGGATGAATTCAAGCCGCTGCGGCTGCAAAACGGCTGGTACATCCAGCGCTACGCGCCCATGCTGCGCGTGGCCGTGCCCTACGGCGAACTGTCCAGCGCGCAGCTGCGCGTGCTGGCCCGCATTGCCCGCGAATTCGACCAGCCCGATGCCGCCCTGCTGCAAGAGGCGCGCGCCAAACAGGACCAGCTGGGCGACATTGCGCTGTCCAACGGCCAGGTGCTGGGCTCGGCGCTGGGCTATGGCTATGGCCACTTCACCACCCGCACCAACGTGCAATACAACTGGGTGCCCATCGACAAAAGCGCCGACGTGATGGACCTGCTGGCCAGCGTCGACATGCACGGCATCCAGACCAGCGGCAACTGCATCCGCAACATCACCGCCGACAAGCTGGCCGGCATTGCGCCGGACGAAATCGCCGACCCGCGCCCGTTTGGCGAAATCATGCGCCAGTGGAGCTCGCTGCACCCCGAGTTCGCCTTTCTGCCGCGCAAGTTCAAGATCGCCATCAATGGCGCTGCCGAAGACCGCGCCGCCACGCCCTGGTACGACGTGGGCCTGCAGCTGGTGCGCGACGACGCGCTGGCGGCGCAGGAGTCCGGCCCGCTGGCCGGCATCGGCTTTCAGGTGCGGGTGGGCGGCGGCATGGGGCGCACGCCGATCATTGGCAGCGTGGTGCGCGAATTCCTGCCCTGGCACCAGGTGATGAACTACCTGGAAGCTGTGATCCGCGTTTACAACCAGTACGGCCGGCGCGACAACGTCTGGAAGGCCCGTATCAAGATTCTGGTCAAGGCCGAGGGCCAGCGCTACATCGACCAGGTGGAAGCCGAATACCGCAACATCGTCGAGCAGGACGGCGCGCCGCACACCATCACCCAGCAGGAGTACGACCGCGTGGCCGCCAGCTTTGTGGACCCGGTGCTGACGCGCCACCTGGGCGCGCCGGTGGCCGCGCTGCCGCAGGGCGACAAGGCCTTTGACCGCTGGCTGCAGCGCAACGTGGCCGCGCACAAGAACCCGCTGCTGCGCGCCGTGACGCTGAGCTTCAAGCGCCCCGGCGCGGCGCCCGGCGATGCCAGCGCCGAAGTGATGGAGGCCGCTGCCGACCTGGCCGACCAGTTCAGCGCCAGCGAATTGCGCGTGACGCACCACCAGAACCTGCTGCTGCCGTGGGTGCATGTAAACGATCTGCCGGCGCTGTATGCCGAGGCCAGGCGCCTGGGCCTGGCGCAGTCGAACATCGGCCTCTTGAGCGACATGATCGTCTGCCCCGGCGGCGACTTCTGCTCGCTGGCCAATGCACGCTCGCTGCCGATTGCGCAGGCGCTGACCGAGCGCTACCAGGACATGGACGAGCTGCACGACCTGGGTCCCATCGACCTGAACATGAGCGGCTGCATCAACAGCTGCGGCCACCACCACAGTGGCCACATCGGCATCCTCGGCGTCGACAAGGACGGCAAGGAGTGGTACCAGGTGACGCTGGGCGGCGCCGACGGCAGCGCCGTGAGCGGCCCGGCCCTGCCCGGCAAGGTGGTCGGCCCGTCGTTTCTGGCGGCCGAAGTGCCGGACGTGGTCGAAGCCGTGCTGGACACCTACCGGAGCCTGCGCCAGAGCACCGGCACGCGCAGCGAATCGTTTCTTGAAACCCTGCGCCGCACCGGCCTGGACCCGTTCAAGGCGGCCGCCAACGGCGCACGCCATGCCGTCCAGCCCGCAGCGGAAACGGTGTGACGGCAGGCGGCCACGCCCTTGCACCGCACCGCACCGCCCTACAGCGCCCCGCAACCAGACCCTTGACTGAACCACTATGAAAATAATAGCTGCCAGCGCAGGCCCCACCTGCGCCACAGGCCAGAAAGTGCTTGAACTGGCCAACGATGCCGATCCGATGGACGCCGACCTGGACGGCGTCACGCGCGTGGACCTGCACTTTCCGAAGTTCACCGACGGCCGCGCCTACAGCCAGGCGCGCCTGCTGCGCCAGCGGCGCCAGTTCACCGGCGAAATCCGCGCCACCGGCGACGTGCTGATCGACCAGCTGGTGCACATGGCGCGCTGCGGCTTTGATGTGGCGGTGCTGAAGGACGGCGTGGACGCCGCCGACGCACAGCGCCAGTTCGACCGCTTTGAAGGCTTCTACCAGGGCGACGCGGTGCAGCCCGAGCCGCACTTTGCCAAGGCGGCGTGACATGGGGGACAGCACCTTTGTGGCAGGCGGGCGCGGCGCCCCGGCCAGGGCCACCGAACTGAACGCCCGCCCCAGCGCCGGCTACGCCGACAAGCTGCTGGCCACGCAGGCGCTGCTGCGCCAGGCCGCCAGTCTGGGCGCCGGCGCGGTGACGCAGGCCTCCAGCCTGGGCGCGGAAGATGTGGTGCTCACGCACCTGATCAACGCGCTGGCGCTGGACATTCCGGTGTTTGTGCTGGACACCGGCGCGCTGCACACCGAAACGCTGGCACTGCTGGAGCGCACGCAGGCCACTTCGCGCGCGCGCATCAACGTCTACCGGCCGCAGTTCGATGCGGTCATCGGCTTTGTGCAATCGCACGGCCAGCGCGCCATGTACGACAGCATGGAACTGCGCAAGGCCTGCTGCACCGTGCGCAAGATGGAGCCGCTGGGCCGCGCACTGGCGGGCAAGCAGGGCTGGATCACCGGCCTGCGCCGCGAGCAGTCCGGCGCCCGCGCCGAGGTGCCGGCCATTGACCAAAGCGAATTGGCCACCAAGGGCCTGACCAAGTTCAACCCGCTGGCCGACTGGAGCTGGGGCGATGTGTGGCACTACATCGCGGTCAACGCCGTGGACTACAACCCGCTGCACGACCAGTTCTTTCCCAGCATCGGCTGCGCGCCCTGCACCCGCGCCATCAGCCTGGGCGAGGACTTTCGCTCGGGGCGCTGGTGGTGGGAGGACGCATCGGCCAAGGAATGCGGCCTGCATGTCAAGTCCGCCGCTGATGCCACTGTTGCCGCTGACGGCGCTGCCGCCCCGGCAACCACCCCCACACCATTGCAGAAAGCCCTCGCATGAACGCCCGTACCGACCCCTCCGCGCTGAGCGCGCTCAGCAACCGCCACCTGGACGCACTGGAAGAAGAAACCATCTTCATCCTGCGCGAAGTGGCCGCCGCCTTCGAGCGCCCCACATTGCTGTTCTCCGGCGGCAAGGATTCGCTGGTGATGCTGCGCTGCGCTGAAAAAGCCTTTGGCGCCGGCCGCATTCCGTACCCGCTTTTGATGATCGACACCGGCCACAACTTCCCCGAAGTGACCGCCTTTCGCGACCTGCGCGCAAAAGAACTGGGCGCCGAGCTGATCGTGCGCAGCGTGGAAGACTCCATGGCACGCGGCACGGTGCGGCTGGCGCACCCCGAAGAGCCGCGCAATGTGCACCAGTCGGTGACGCTGCTGGAGGCGATTGAAGAATTCCGTTTTGACGCGCTGATGGGCGGCGCCCGCCGCGACGAGGACAAGGCACGCGCCAAGGAGCGCATCTTTTCGCACCGCGACAGCTTTGGCCAGTGGCAGCCCAAGGACCAGCGGCCCGAGCTGTGGACGCTGTTCAACCACCGCCTGCAACCGGGCGAGCACTTTCGCGTATTCCCGATCAGCAACTGGACCGAGCTGGACGTGTGGCAGTACATCGAGCGCGAGCAGATTGCACTGCCGTCGCTGTACTACTCGCACCCGCGTGACATCGTCGAACGCAAGGGCCTGCTGGTGTCGGTGACGCCGCTGACCCCGGCACGCGCTGGCGAAACCGTGGAAAGCCGCGATGTGCGCTTTCGCACCCTGGGCGATGTCACCTGCACCTGCCCGGTGGAAAGCCGGGCCGCCACCGCCAGCGAGATCGTGCTGGAGACGCTGAGCGTGGACGTGAGCGAACGCGGCGCCACGCGCATGGACGACA
>JAGOCN010000150.1 GCA_017998735.1 Giesbergeria sp. | reverse complement strand
ATCCAGGCGGCCATTGGCGCCAACGTCATTGCGCGCGAAACCATCAAGGCGCTGCGCAAGAACGTGCTGGCAAAATGCTACGGCGGCGACGTCAGCCGCAAGAAAAAACTCCTTGAAAAGCAGAAGGCAGGCAAGAAACGCATGAAGCAGATCGGCTCGGTGGAAGTGCCCCAGGAAGCGTTTCTGGCCATCCTGCAGGTGGAAGACTGATGCGCGCGGTGCAGGGGTTGACCGCCCTGGTGCTGGCCGGCTTTGTGGCCTACATCGCCGCCTGGTATTTTGGCGCGGTGGAAGGCAACTTTGCGCTGCTGCTGTTTCTGGCCACGCTGGTGACGGGCCTGTACTGGCTGGCCGAGCGTGTGTATTTTCTGCCGCAGCGCCGCCGCGCCGCGCAGGCCATCGAGGACGCCGCCGTGCAGCGCCGCGCCGAACTCGACCGCATGGGCATTGCCAAGGTCGATGTGGACGTGGCAGAGGCCAAGGGGCGGATTCTCATGCAGCCGTGGTGGCTGGACTGGACGGCCGGGCTGTTTCCGGTGATCGCCATCGTGTTCGTGCTGCGCTCGTTCCTGTTCGAGCCGTTCAAGATTCCATCGGGTTCGATGATCCCGACGCTGCTGGTGGGCGACCTGATCCTGGTGAACAAGTTCACCTACGGCGTGCGCCTGCCGGTCGTGCACACCAAGATGACCGACGGCACGCCGCCAGCACGCGGCGATGTGATGGTGTTCCGCTACCCGCCCCAGCCCAGCCTGGACTACATCAAGCGCGTGGTCGGCCTGCCGGGCGACGAGGTGGCCTACCTGAACAAGCGCCTGACCATCAATGGCGGCGTGGTGCCCACGCAGGCCGTGCCGGACTTTTTTGACGAAGATGCGACCCGCTACTTCAAGCAGTTCGAAGAAGAGCTGGGCAAGAAGCCGCACCGCCTGCTGAACAACCCCGAAGTGCCGGCCTTTGTGCAGGGCGCCAGCAACTACGCGTTCCGCGAAAACTGCCTCTACAGCGTCGAGGGCGTGGTCTGCAAGGTGCCGGCCGGGCACTACTTCGTGATGGGCGACAACCGCGACAACTCGCTCGATTCGCGCTACTGGGGCTTTGTGCCCGACGCGAACATTGTCGGCAGGGCGTTTTTCGTCTGGATGAACTTTGGCAACGTCAAGCGCATTGGCGCGTTCAACTGAGCGCCCACGGCCCTTGCGGCAGGTACAGAACAAAACGGGAGAGGGAAAAAACATGAAATTGCATCGCAGCGCAGCGCGCACCCGGCAGCGCGGACTGTCGTTCTTTGGCCTGGTTTTCATTGGCGTGCTGGCCGTGGCCGCGTTTGCCATCGGTGGCCAGTCGGTGCCCATCTTTCTGGAATACCAGGCCATCCTGAAAGCGGCCAAAAAAGCGGCCCGCGATGGCAGCACCGTGCCGGAAATCCGCGCCAGCTTTGACCGCGCCGGCGCCATCGACGACATTGCCTCGGTGCAGGGCAAGGACCTGGACATCACCAAAGAAGGTGACAAGGTGGTGGTGTCGTTCAAATACGCCCGCGAGATTCCGCTCGCCGGCCCCGCCTACCTGGTCTACCGCTTCAACGGGCGCAGCGACTAGTGGCATTGCAACCCGGTCTTCTGGCCCTGCAGGAGCGCCTGCAGCACCCCTTTGCCAAGCCTGCGCTGCTAGAGCGCGCGGTCACGCACCGCAGTTTCAGCGCCGACCACAACGAGCGCCTGGAGTTTCTGGGCGACTCGGTGCTCAGCCTGGCCGTGGCCAGCCTGCTGTACGCACGGCTCAGCGCGCAGCCCGAGGGCGACCTCTCGCGCATCCGCGCCAACATGGTCAAGCAGGACACGCTGCACCAGCTGGCGCTCGGCCTGCAGGTGGCCGATGTGCTGCGGCTGGGCGAGGGCGAGTCGCGCTCGGGCGGCCACAAGCGCCCGTCCATCCTGGCCGATGCGCTGGAAGCGCTGATTGGCGCGGTCTACCTGGACGCCGGCTACGGCCCGGCCGAGGCGCTGGTGCACCGGCTGTTTGCCGCTGTCGAAATCAACCCGCACATGCAGGCCGCCGCCAAGGATGCCAAGACGGCGTTGCAGGAATGGCTGCAGGGCCGCAAGATGAAGGTGCCCGACTACCGCGTGGTGGCCACGGCCGGCGCCGCACACCGCCAGACCTTTGAAGTGGAATGCCACATTGCCGAAATGGCGCTCACCCAGCGCGGCACCGGCAATTCACGCCGTGCCGGCGAGCAAGCCGCCGCAACCACCATGCTGGCCACCCTGAAAGCGAAAAAGACATGAACGATGCTACAAAAAAAGTAGCTGCTGGCGCAGACCCCGTTAGCGCTGAAGCCCCAAAAGACCCAAATTCCCAGCAGCAAGGCAGTGCGCCTGCAGCGCAAGATGCCGCTTCTGACGGTCCCATGGCCTCCGCTATCCCCGCTGTTCCTGCTGCTCCGGACGCTGCCCAAGAGACAGCGCAGACGCCACCCGGCCGCGAGGACGAGGCCTTGCCCCAGTCCGCCAGCGCCGCGGCCGCTGCTGCGGAAGAGGGCGATAACGGCACAGAGGAAGACAGCACAGAAGAAAACGGCACAGGCGCGGACGCTCTGGCTGCTCCCGAGGGCGCAGACCCGAAGGGCACCGGCCCGCAGCGCTGTGGCGTGATTGCCATTGTCGGTAAGCCCAACGTGGGCAAGTCCACGCTGCTGAACGCCTTGGTGGGGCAGAAGATCAGCATCACATCCCGCAAGGCGCAGACCACGCGCCACCGCATCACCGGCATCCGCACCATCGACCAGACGCAGTTTGTCTTTGTCGACACCCCCGGTTTTCAGACACGCCATGCCACGGCCTTGAACAAGTCGCTGAACAAGACGGTGATGGGCGCCATTGGCGATGTGGACCTGATTTTGTTTGTGGTCGAGGCCGGCAGCTTCACGCTGGCGGACGCCAAGGTGCTGAGCCTGTTCAAGCCGGGCATTCCGACGCTGCTGATTGCCAACAAACTGGACAACATCCACCGCCGCGCCGAGATTGCGCCCTGGCTCAAGGGCATGCAGGAGCGCCACCCGTTTGCCGAGTTTGTGCCGATGTCGGCCAAGAACAAGTCCGATGTGCAGCGCGTGTTCGGCATTTGCGAAAAGTACCTGCCCGAAGCGCCCTGGTGGTACGAGGCCGACGAGCTGACCGACCGCAGTGAAAAGTTTCTGGCCTCTGAGACCGTGCGCGAAAAGCTCTTTCGCTTCACCGGCGACGAGCTGCCCTATACGTCAACCGTCACCATCGAACAGTTCACCGAAGAGAAAAGCAAGAACCACAAGCGCCTGGTGCGCATTGCCGCCACCATCGTGGTCGAGCGCGATTCGCACAAGGCGATGGTGATTGGCGACAAGGGCGAACGCCTGAAACGCATCGGCACCGAAGCGCGCCAGGAGCTGGAAAAGCTGATGGACGCCAAGGTGTTTCTGGAGCTGTGGGTGAAGGTGCGTTCGGGCTGGGCAGACGACGCCGCCCGCGTGCGCTCGTTTGGCTACGAGTGAAGGCTTGAAGGCCATGCGCACGCCGCGTGCTGCCTGCAGTGCCGCCCGCAAGGGCAGGGCACCTGGCCGCACGGCCTGCAGGGCGGTGCAGGCCTTGATGCAAAGCTGAAAGACAACTGCCATGGCCCCTGCCCGCCGCTTTTCCAACGAACCGGCCTTTGTGCTGCACCGCCACGACTGGAGCGAAAGCAGCCTGGTGCTGGAAGTGTTCACGCGCGAGCACGGGCGCCTGGCACTGGTGGCCAAGGGCGCCAAAAAACCCACGTCCAATTTTCGCCCGGTGCTGCTGCCGCTGCAGCCGCTGGCGCTGACCTGGACGCAAAGCGCCGACCCGGCCGCTGCCAGCGACATCCACACCTTGAAGGGCGCCGAGTGGGTGGGCGGACACACCATGCCCACGGGCGACGCGCTGCTGGCCGGCCTGTACCTGAACGAACTGCTGCTGCGGCTGCTGGCACGCGAGGACGCGCACCCGGCGCTGTTTGACGCCTATGGCGCGGTGGTGCGCGTGCTGGCCAGCGCGCACGGTGACGCGCTGGAGCCGGTGCTGCGCACCTTCGAGCTGCTGCTGCTGCGCGAAATCGGCCTGCTGCCCGTGCTGGACCTGGAAACATCCACGCACACCGCGCTGCAGGCCGAGGCCCGTTATGCGCTGGTGCCGGAGCACGGCCTGCGCCCCGCCGCGCCGGACGAGCGCGCCAGTCTGGACGGCGCGCAGTGGCTGGCGCTGCAGCATGCGCTGGACGGCGGCGTGCGCTTTGCCGCATTGCTGCGCGCTGCCGCCCCGGTGGCATTGGCGCTGAAGGCGCAGCTGCGCACGCTGCTGCAATACCATTGCGGCCACCCGCTCTTGCGCACGCGCCAGCTGATGCTGGACATGCAGGCGCTGTGAGGCGCTTGGCTGCCCTGCTGACCCCGGCGCCTGACCGTTCAGCCGCTCTGGCCAGATTCTTTTTTTGGGTTACTGCATGACCACTTCTGCTTCTGCTTCGGCACCGATTTCTGCTTCCCCCTTGCGGGGTGCGGGCCCGCACACCGCCCCGCGCACCAGCCAGCGCACCGCGCTGTCGGTCAACGTCAACAAGGTGGCCTTGCTGCGCAACACCCGGCACCTGGGCATCCCCAGCGTGGTGCGCGCCGCCGAGCTGTGCCTGCAGGCGGGCGCGCAGGGCATCACGGTGCACCCGCGCCCGGACGAGCGCCACATCCGCGCGGACGACGTGTTTGCGCTGGCCGCGCTGCTCAAGGCGTGGCCAGGGTGCGAATACAACATCGAAGGCAACCCGTCGCACAACCTGATGGAGTTCATCCGCCAGGTGCGCCCGCACCAGGCCACCTTTGTGCCCGACAGCGAAGACCAGTTCACCAGCGACCACGGCTGGAGCTTTCCCCAAGACGCCGAGCGCCTGGCGCCCCTGATTGCCGAATGCCGCCAGCTCGGTGTGCGGGTCAGCCTGTTCATGGACCCGGTGCCCGGACAGATGGCGCAGGCCCGGGCCGCCGGCGCCGACCGGGTGGAGCTGTACACCGAGCCCTTTGCCGCTGCCTGGGGCACGCCTGCGCAGGCAGGGCAGCTGGAGTCGTACCGCGCCGCAGCCCAGGCGGCGCTCTGCGCCGGGCTGGGCGTGAACGCCGGGCACGACCTGAACCGTGACAACCTGGCCGCCTTTGTGCGCGCTGTGCCGGGCCTGCAGGAGGTGTCCATCGGCCATGCGCTGATCGCCGATGCGCTGGAGCTGGGCTATGCGGCCACAGTGCGGGCCTACCTGGACTGCATTGAAGCCGGGGCAACCCAGGATTGCTCC
>JAGOCN010000149.1 GCA_017998735.1 Giesbergeria sp. | reverse complement strand
GTGCGGGTCTGTGCAAAAGCCGGTGCAGCGGCCATGGAAGACACCAAAGCCATCCAGCTTCTGCGCCGCATGGGCACGCAAGCCAGGTCTTTGCTGTTCTCGTTCAGGTGAAAGCGCATGCAAAGCCAAGGTTCGGTGCAAAAAGCGCTGCCTGCTCTGCTTTTTCAAAAATGGCTATAAATCAAATTCTTGATGAAAATTGTGTTTAAAAGTATGTAAAGGATCCTCTGCATAACCTCTTTTTCTGCTTTCCCCACCCAATTAAATCAACAAGTTACAAGCGCGAATTTGTCGGAAATTGGGGTTATGCAGAGGCTCCTAAAAGTAAAAACAAGGATAACAGGCATTGCAGATGGGTTTTTGTCGGCTTGGCTGCTTGCCCTGCAAGTGCCTCTTTCCAAAATGCACAGGCCAAAAAAAAGCCCCTGACGGGGCCTTTGGCGGAGACTGTGAGATTCGAACTCACGGACGGTTGCCCGTCGGCAGTTTTCAAGACTGCTGGTTTAAACCACTCACCCAAGTCTCCTGAACTTTTGAATGCAGCCTCGCATTCTAGATGCGTTTTGCCCTGGCCGGCTTCAAGGCCATCTGCAGAGAGCCCTTGATTTTGCTATGGAAAAGTGAGCTGCTGGCGCAGGCTGCACCTGCGCTGGAGGCACTTTTTGCCTAAAACCCCCTCTAACTTGCCGAGGAATCGCTGCCGGACTGTGTCTCCAGCAACTTTCTTTCAGCAGGAAGCCGGCTTTGCGCAGCACTGGTTTACAGCAATGAAAGGACACCAAAGGACGCTCTTTGTCTTGTCGGCACAAGGCAATGCGCAACCGTTCAGCCGTTTCACTGCGCTGCTGTGCCGCCAGCTTCAGAACGGCAGCTTGGGCATGCCGCCGCCCATGCCTTTCATGCCGCCCATCTTTTTCATCATCTTCATCAGGCCGCCGCCCTTCATTTTTTTCATCATGCCCTGCATCTGCTCGAATTCCTTGAGCAGGCGGTTGACTTCCTGCACCTGCACGCCGGCGCCGCCGGCAATGCGCTTCTTGCGCGTGGCCTTGATCAGTTCGGGCTTTTTGCGCTCCTTCATGGTCATGCTCTGGATGATGCCTTCCTTGCGCTTGATGTCGCGCTCGGCCTTGTCCATGTCTACCTGCCCGGCCTTGGCGGTCAGCTGCGATGGCAGCTTGTCCATCAGGCTGGAAATGCCGCCCATCTGCTTCATCTGCTGCAGCTGCCCCAGAAAATCGTTCAGGTCGAAGCCGTCACCGCTCTTGACCTTGGCGGCGAGCTTTTGCGCCGCTTCCATGTCCACACCGGCGGACACCTGCTCGACCAGCGCCAGGATGTCGCCCATGCCCAGGATGCGGCCGGCATGGCGCTCGGCGTCGAACACCTCCAGGCCGTCGATCTTTTCGCTGACACCGGCAAACTTGATCGGCGCTCCGGTGATCTGGCGCACCGACAGCGCCGCGCCGCCGCGCGAGTCACCGTCCAGCTTGGTCAGCACGATGCCGGTCAGGGGCAAGGCTTCCTTGAAGGCACGGGCGGTGTTGATGGCGTCCTGGCCCTGCATGGCATCGACCACGAACAGGGTTTCCACCGGGTTCAGCACGGCGTGCAGGCCCTTGATTTCCTGCATCAGCACTTCGTCAATTGCGAGGCGGCCCGCGGTGTCCACCAGCAGCACATCGAAATAGTGCTTTTTGGCATAGTCCAGCGCGGCGCGGGCAATGTCGATGGGTTTTTGCTCGGCGGTGCTGGGAAACCACTCGGCGCCGGCCTGGCGGGTCACGGTTTTGAGCTGCTCGATGGCGGCCGGGCGGTACACGTCGCCCGAGACGGTCAGCACTTTCTTCTTGCGCTTTTCAATCAGGTGCTTGGCCAGCTTGGCAGTGGTGGTGGTCTTGCCCGCGCCCTGCAGGCCGGCCATCAGGATGACGGCGGGCGGCTGGGCGTTGAGGTTGATGTCGGCCACGCCGGCGCCCATGGTGGCGGTCAGCTCGCGGTTGACGATGGAGACCAGCATCTGGCCGGGCTTGAGCGAGCCCAGCACCTCTTCGCCCAGGGCTTTTTCCTTCACGCGGGCAATGAAGTCGCGCACCACGGGCAGCGCCACGTCGGCTTCGAGCAGCGCCATGCGCACTTCGCGCAGCATGTCCTGCACGTTCGATTCGGTGATGCGGGCCTGGCCACGCATCTCCTTGACAAGGCGTGTGAGTTTGTCGGTAAGGGCGGAGGCCATGGCAGAAATTCCGGTGAAGTCTGCCGCCGGACGGCAGGCAGCAGAGGTGGCGCGCACGCTGTCGAGAGTGGGCGAAAGGTAAACTACAGCCAATGATTTTACCCAGTGCATCTCCTATAGGCCTGCTGCTTGGACTGGCGGCAGCGCTGGCCTATGTGGTGCCGGCGCTGGCCGCTTCGCGCCTGCAGACCAAAGGCGTGCTGGCGGGGCTATGGACCGCCTGGGTGCTGCATGCGGCCACGCTGGCAGCCGGGCTTCTGGCGCTGACGCCGCGCTTCGGCTTTGCCCCGGCCCTGTCGATCACCGCCTGGCTGGTGCTGACGGTGTATGCCGTCGAGCGGCAGCTGTTTCCGCAACTGCAGACGCGCTGGGTGCTGTCGCTGCTCGGTGCAGTGGCGGTGCTGCTGGCGCTGGTCTTTCCGGGCCAGCCCTTGCAGGTCAAGGCCTCGTCTGCCTGGCTGCCTTTGCACCTGGCGCTGGGCATTGCCTCCTATGGGCTGCTGGCGGCTGCCGTGGTGCATGCAGGCCTGATGATGCGCGCCGAGCGTCGCATTCGCCTGGCGGTGGACCCGCACAGCGGCCTGCCGCTGCTGGCGCTGGAGCGCATCACCTTCCGCTTTGTCATGGCCGGTTTTGCCCTGCTGACCGCCACCCTGGCCGCCGGCCTTTTGTTCAGCGAAACCCTGTACGGGCGCGCCTGGCACTGGGACCACAAGGCGGTGCTTTCGGTACTGGCGTGGTTCACCCTGGCGGCCTTGCTGCTGGGCCGCTCCCGGTTTGGCTGGCGCGGCAAGACAGCCGTGCGCATGCTGTATGCAGGCGCAGCGCTGCTGCTGCTGGCCTATGTGGGTTCGCGCTTCGTGCTGGAAGTGCTGCTGGGGCGCAGCCTGTGAAGTACCTGGTCATTCTGGTGGTGCTGGTGCTGGTCTATGCCTGGCTGCGCGGACAGCGCCGCGTGGACAAACAGCCGCCGCGCCAGCCGCCCTTGCCTGCGCCGCAGGACACCGTGGCCTGCGCGCACTGCGGCGTGCATGTGCCGCGCACCGAAGCGCTGTCGCTGGGCACCCGCAGCTATTGCTGCGCCGAACACCAGCGTGAAGATGGTGCCTGACAAGGGGGCTGCCGGGCGGTCTTTGGCCCCTGCGCAGGAAACCGGCGAAGAATCTGCATTTTTGCGCTTGTGGCATGGGTTTCTGACCGGCCGCGCCCTGGTGGCTGTGGCCTTGCTGGTGCTGCAACTGTTCAGCCAGACTTTCAACCACCAGGGCCAGAGGGCGGAGATTGCCGCCTGTCTGGTCTACCTGGCTGCCACGCTGGTGCTGCGCTGGTGGAAACAAGGCAGCGTTCCTGCGCCCCATGCAGGGCTCCAGTGGCTGCCTTCCATCGGCATCGACCTGGCCTTCATCTGCCTGCTGCAGTGGCTGCACACCGGCGGCATGAACTTCACGCCGCTGTTTGTGCTACCGATCCTGATGGCGGCCGTGCTGGGCTCGCTCACGCTGGCGCTCGGCACCACCGCGGCCGCCACCCTGTTCATGCTGGCCTGGGCCTGGTGGCTGGGCGAGCAAAGCGCGGGCGACGCTGCCCAGCGCTACCTGCAGGCCGCCCTGACCTGCACCGGTTACTTTCTGCTGGCATTTCTGGCGCACCAGCTGGCAGTGCGGCTGGTGCGTGAACAAAAGGCAGCCCGCCACAGCCAGCTGGCCGCCCTGGTGCAAAACCAGGTCAGCACCCTGGTGATCCAGAACCTGAACGACGGCGTGCTGGTGGTGGACCGGCAGGGCGTGGTGCACCTGAGCAACCCCGCCAGCCTGCGCCTGCTGGGGGCAGAGGCCGGCACTGCGGCGCCCTGGTCCCTGTCGGGCTCCGAGGCCTGGGAGCCGCTGCGCGACATGGTGGACCACACTTTCAAGCAGCAGCAACCCCAGACCGACAGCGCCACCCTGCTCTCTTCAGGCCAGCGCCCCATCAGCCTGCATGTGCGCACCTGGCTGACCGGGCCGGTGGACACTGACAACCAGTCGGTCGGCGAGCGCATGTGCGTGATGTTCCTGCACGATCTGCGCGAAATGGAAGCGCGCCTGCGAACGGAAAAACTTGCCTCCATGGGCCGCATGTCGGCGGCTGTGGCGCACGAAATCCGCAACCCGCTGGCCGCCATCGTCCAGGCCAATGCACTGCTGGGCGAAGGCCTGGAAGACCCCCTGCAGCAGCGGCTCTCCAGCATGGTGCAGCAAAATGCCGACCGGCTGGCGCGCATCACCGAAGAGGTGCTGGACATTGCGCGCGTGCAGCACCAGCTGCAGCATGGCAGCGCCAGTGCGCTGGCACTGGACACGGCCGTGGCCACGGTCTGGCACGACTGGTGCGCGCAGGACCCGGCCCGGCGCCGGGGCCGGATCGTGCTGGACGCCGAAAACCCGACCGTGGAATTTGACGCGGAGCACCTGCGCCGGGTGCTGGTCAACCTGCTCGACAACGCCCTGCGCTACTGCAGCGCTGCGGGCGATGCCTTGCAGGTGTGCACCAGCCTGGACGCCAAGGGGGTTGCCAAGGTGCAGGTGTGGAGCGATGGCGCGCCCATGGACCAGTCGGTGGAGCGGCACCTGTTCGAGCCGTTCTTTTCTTCCGAAAGCCGCTCCAGCGGGCTGGGCCTGTACATCTGCCGCGAACTGTGCGAGCGCCATGGCGCCTCGATCGGCTACCAGCGCGTGGCACAGGCCACCGCAGCAGGCCCGCGCGAGGGCAACGCCTTCACGGTCCATTTCCGCTCGGCGGGCCGGCAGTCTCAGTCCCGGTCCTTTCCCCTGTTTGACGCCATCGTGGTGTGAAAAAATCTTCTGACATGCCCGCTTCTCCTGTCCCTGCCGCCTCCATCCTGGTCGTTGACGACGAGCCGGACCTGCGCATGCTGTACGAACTGACGCTGCTGCGCGAAGGCCACCGGGTGCAAACCGCCGCCACGGTGCAGGAGGCACGCCAGCAGCTGCAGGCGCAGCAGTTCGATGTGGTGATCACCGACATGCGCCTGCCGGACGGCCTGGGCATGGAGCTGCTGGTCGAGCTGCGCGACCAGACCCGGCGCGAGCGCTGCATTGTCATCACCGCCTA
>JAGOCN010000148.1 GCA_017998735.1 Giesbergeria sp. | reverse complement strand
CCGGCTCGGCCACGCTGGCGTGGCCGTGGGTGCGGATGTGCCATTGCAAAAAGCCGATCCACAGCACCAGTTCGGCCAGCGCGGCGGCGCGCTCGTTCAGTTCGATGCCGCGCAGCTGCTGCAGCGTGACGGTTTCGCCCTCAAAACCCAGTTGGTCCTGCGTCTGGCCCAGTGCCTGCAGCTGCACCAGCACTTCGCCTTCCAGGCGCTTGAGGTGCTCCAGCGTCACGTACAAAAAGTTGGCGCTGCCGCAGGCCGGGTCCAGCACGCGGGTGGTGCACAGCTGGTGGTGGAATTTTTTGACCTCGTCGCGGGCCTCCACCAGCTTGGCTTCGCGTGCCTTGCCCTGCAGCTCGGCGGCGTCGTGCGCCAGCACCAGCGCCGCTGCCTGGGCGTTGGCCCAGTCGGCGCGCAGCGGGGCCATGACGGTGGGCAGCACCAGCCGCTCGACATAGGCGCGCGGCGTGTAGTGCGCGCCCAGCGCGTGGCGCTCGGTGGGGTCCAGGGCGCGCTCCAGCAATGTGCCAAAAATGGCCGGCTCCACCTCGCGCCAGTTGGCCTTGGCGGCTTCGATCAGCAGGTCGATCTGCGCGGGCGTCAGCAGCAGGCTGTAGCCGTCGCTGCCCGCGCCCTTGAACAGTTTGCCGTTGAAGTGCAGCACGGGTCTCGCCAGCGCGGCGCTGAAGCCGCCGGTGTCCATGTCGGCCCACAGCAGGCGCAGCATGTGCTGCAGCGTGGCCGGGTGATTGCGGTGGGTTTCCAGCAGTTTCTGAAAACTGCCTTCGGGCAGCAGCGCCACGTCTTCGGCAAACATGCAGAAAAGGCAGCGGGTCAGGTACGCTGCTACGGTTTCAGGAGCTGCTGGCGCAGGCTGCGCCTGGGCTGGAGGCTGATTTGGCTTGTATTCTGCGGTGGCGGTGTTGGGGATGCCGTTGCTGCCGTTGCTGCCTGTGTTGCCTGGGTTGCCGCCTTCCAGCGACCTGGCCAGCCGCGCCAGCAGGGCGGCCACGCCGCGCGTGACCTGGGCGCTGGTGCGCGCCGGGTCCAGGCCGAGCGGGTCGTGCCAGATGCCGTGCAGGCGCTGCTGCACTTCGGGCCGGAGCAGGTCGGCCAGCACCAGGCGGTTGCTCTGCGGGTCGGGAAACGGCAGGTAGGTGCCGCCGGTGCGGCTGAATTCGGCATACACCTCGATCACCGTGCCCACGTCCACCACCAGCACAAAGGGCGGGCGGCCTTCGCCGGCGGGCAGGGCGCGGGCGTAGTTTTCTGCCTGGCTGCGGGCGCGCAGCATGTTTTCGTCAAAATTTTTGGTGTGGGCGCCGGCCTTGAGCTTTTTGGCTTCGAGCACAAAGTGCCCGCGCCGGTAGCAGTCGATGCGCCCGGCGCTGGTGCTGCCGTTGCCATGCTGGAAGGTGACCGGGCGCTCGAACATGTAGTCCTGCGCGGCGGTGGCGTGCGGCGGCGCCGCGCCCAGCAGCGCGCACAGCTCGATCACAAAGCTTTGCGCCGTGGCCAGTTCGCTGGCGGTGTTGCCGCTCCAGCGGGCAATGAAGGCCTGCGTGGCTTCGGTGTCGATGGGGTGGGGCGGCTGGGTCATGGAAGAGGGGAAAAGGCAGGGCGGCAAGGGCGCCGCACGGCCGGGTTGGCGGGGTGCGGGGCAGTCTAACGACATCTGGTAACAGGTGGCTGGTTTGGGGGCAGGGGTGTGTGCAAGGGGTGGTGGTTGGGGTGGCGCCGCTGGCCCTCACCCCCGCCCTCTCCCAGAGGGAGAGGGAGCAAATCCGGGGGGCGTCGGAGGTGCGAAGGAGGGTGTTTTTGGGGTGGCGCCGCTGGCCCTCACCCCCGCCCTCTCCCAGAGGGAGAGGGAGCAAGTCCGGGGTGCGTCGGAGGTGCGAAGGAGGGTGGTTTTGGGGTGGCGCCGCTGGCCCTCACCCCCGCCCTCTTACAGAGGGAGAGGGGGCAAGTCCGGGGCATGCCCAAGTTGAAGGGTTTGGGGTCAAAACTGCCTCCAGCGCAGGTGCAGCATGCGCTGGCAGCTCATATTTCAATAGCAAAAAAATTGGCTTGCTGCCTGCGAATGGAAACCGGTAACGGCCAGGGCACTGCGCATGCTGTGCATCCGTGGTCTTTCATCTGGGTGCTGGCTGGCCTTTGCTGTCTTCTTTTTGCAGCGCGGCCACGATGGCCTCCAGGCTGGCCTTGCGCTGGCCTTCGGACAGGCAGCCTTCCCAGAACGATGCCTCGAACGCTGCGGTGACGGCGCTGTGCGGGTCTTGGCCCTGGGCCAGGCGCTGGGCAATGTTGCTGGCCTGGTGCTGGTATTCGTCCTCCATGCCGTCGTCCAGCGCGCAGCCGGTGCCCATCGGGTCGGTGCGCCACAGCAGGTGGTTGATTGCGTGTTCGTCCATGGGTGCTTTCCTTTGTGGTTGGGATATGTACGGGGTGTGTGCGGGGTGGGGCTTCAGGCCGGGTCGGCGCCGGCGGGCCTGCGGGTGAACAGCATTTGCGTGCCGTCCTCGCTGGGCATGCTGTCGTAACCGTGCTGCAGCAGCTGCGGGTGGTGGCGTGCCAGCAGGCGCAGGCAGATGCGGTCCACGCGGCGGTCTTTGGGCAGGCGGTAACAGACAAAGAACGGCCGGTGCTTGTCAATGAACTGGCCATAGCGCAGGGCCACGCGGCGCAGCACGCGCAGGCTCTGCACATGCAGGTTCACCACCGCGTCGGTGCTGGCGATGGCGGACATCTCGAAGTCCCAGCTCCAGTTCATCTCTTCCTTGCTCAGGATGCCCAGGCGCACGGTGTCGCCCGTGACCTTGAAATGCGCCTCGCCGCTGCTGTACAGAAACACCTGGTAGAGCAGGGCGTCGATTTCAAACCGGTCTATCTCGGGGAAGTGGTCTTTGGCCATGGCGGTGCTCGCTGGTGTGCAAAGGGTTTCAGGGCGGGGGGTTCAGGGGGGGCGAGGATTCAGGCGCTTTCCGAAACGGCAGCGGCGGGCGCCTGAAAACCCGCCGTGGCGTGGCTGCTGCCGTCGTCGAACTGCAGCACCCGTTCGGGCCAGCGCAGCGCGGCCAGCTTGAAGTGGTGCTCCACCGGGGCGTTGCCGGCCTTGCGCACCGCCCAGCGCCCGCCGACCGAAAAGTCGGTACAGAACACATTGCCGTGGCGGCCATGCCAGGCCAGCGGGGCGAGCTGCTCGAACAGGTCCATGTCTTCCTTGCCCACGCTGGCCCGGTCCACCGCGTGCAGGCGCCGCCAGTAGTGGCCGACCACCACCGGCGTGTGCTGGTCGTAGCTGTCCCACCAGGCCACGCGGTCGGCAAAGCGCCATTTGCCACCGGCAAAGAACGGCCGCTGGCCGGTGCGCTCCACCCCCGAGGTCAGCACCTTGAGCGGGTTGAGCATCTGCTTGTTGGCCTCGTGCTCGGCGCGGGCGTGCAGAAACGGTGGCTGCTGCTGGCGGTCTTCCAGCCCCCAGGGCCAGCCGGCCAGCTCGGCCTGCATGCGCTGGCCCAGGTCGGTGTTGGCAGCGTGCTGGCCGGCGCGCTGCTCCCAGGCGTCGTAGCTGGGCCTGAAGGCGCCGACCGGCAGGTGGCGCACGGCGTCGATGTGCGGCTGCAGCCAGGCGGCATGCACCACGCGCAGGTCAGGCCGCTCCAGCGCCACCGGCAGGCGCGCCACAAACTGCAGGATGCGCTGGCGCTGCTCTGCACCGGGCCGGGCAAAAGGGGCGTATTTGGGCTGGTCGCGGGCGTCGCGGCTGTCAAAAAACCAGCCCGCGCCGTCTTTGGCGTCGTCGCGCAGCAGGTTGACCTCGTGGTTGCCCAGCACCGCCACTGCGCGGCCGGCGTTCACCAGCTGCTCGACCAGGGCAAACACCGCCGGGCTGTCCGGGCCGCGGTCGCACAGGTCGCCCACAAACACCAGCGTGCGCCCTTCGGCATGGCTGCCGTCCGCGCCATAGCCCAGGTGGCCCAGCAGCGCCAGCAGCGCACCGTGTTCGCCATGGATGTCGCCCACGATGTCCAGCGGGCCGGGGGGAAGGGGTTGCACCAGATTCATTGTTTTGCTCCTTGTGTTTTTTGCGTAGGGTTGGATGGCGCCGGGTGTGCTTTGCAGTGCATTGCACCGGGGCCGTGGCGGGCAAGGGTGCCATGCCTTTGGAGTCCGGCAGTAAAACCCGTTTTGCCACTATCAAATCAATTTGATTGCTTTTATTATCACATCATTTTGATTTGTTTGTTGCTAGAATCTGCGCAACACCGCATTTTTCAGCCCCGCTCCAATGACCCCGACCACGCCCCTGAACCCGTCCGCTCCCGTGCCTGGCAGCAGCAGTGCGCTGCTGGCCGGGCTGTCGGCGGCGCAGCGCCAGCGGCTGGCCTACATCGAGTTCAAGGTCTGGTTCCATGGAGAAGTAGCGCGCCGGCAGGTGACCGAGCACTTCGAGGTGGCCAGCGCGGCCGGCACCCGCGACCTGGCGCTGTACAAGGAACTGGCACCGGGCAATGTGCTGTACGAGCGCAAGGTGTACCGCTACCAGCCGGGCTTTCAGCCGCTGTTCGCGCACGCGCCGGCCAGCGTGCTGGCGGCGCTGACCACCGGCTTTGGCACCGGCAAGGCGCCCGCGCCGGGCGATGTGCTGCCGCACGCGGTGCCGGCGCGGCTGAACCTGCCGCCGCTGCAAACGCTGGCCACCGTGACCCGCGCCCTGTGCGCGCAGCAGGTGCTGTCGCTGACCTACCACTCGATGAAAAAAGGCGCCGGCGCACGCGAGATCGTGCCGCACGCGCTGGTCGATTCGGGCCTGCGCTGGCATGTGCGCGCCTTTGACCGCACCAAGGGGCATTTTCGGGACCTGGTGCTGACCCGCATGGACAAGGTGGCGCCGCTGGCGTCTGCCGCGCCGGTGCAGGCGGACGAGCTGCCCGGCGCCGATGCCCAGTGGCACCGGCAGGTCACGCTGGTGCTGGTGCCGCACCCGGCGCACCCGCACGCCCGGGTGATTGCGCGCGACTTCGGCATGCAGCAGGGCTGCCTGCAGGTGACGCTGCGGGCGGCCATGGCCGGCTATGTGCTGCGCCAGTGGCAGGTGGACTGCAGCGCCGGGGCGCGCCTGCAGGGGCCGGAGTACCGGCTCTGGCTGCCCGACCGGACGCAGCTGGACGGCGTGTCCAGCGCGCCGCTGGCGCCGGGGTATGCACCCCAGGCGGGAGCGCTGGGCCGGCCTTGAACAAGGAAAAAAAGGGGGATTTGAATCCGGATTGCCACCCCTGGCGCTGTGCCGAATGTGGCTAGAGCGTGTTATGCACTTTTACGTACCCGCGTTGGGCAGCCAGGCCTGTGATGGCAAGGCGCGCCGCGCAG
>JAGOCN010000147.1 GCA_017998735.1 Giesbergeria sp. | reverse complement strand
TGCCGCACAAGGACGAGCTGCTGTTTGTCGCCCTCAACGAAGCGAAGGCGCTGGCCACCGGCGGCTGGCGCGCACCGCTTGCGCGGCTGTTTCCGGTGGCAGGGCGCAGCGGCGCGGCCACCATCCAAGGCTCGCTGGTCAACATGCGCGACGGCGGCTTCATCAGCGCGCACGACTTCCACATTGCCAGCCTGATTGCCAACGTGGTCTGCGGCGGCGACGTGGACGCGGGCACGCTGGTGGACGAGCAGTACCTGATGGCGCTGGAGCGCCAGGCGTTCTGCGGCCTGATCGTGCACCCCAAGTCGCAGGAGCGAATTTTGGGGATGCTGTCCACGGGCAAGCCGGTGCGCAATTGATGGCTCTGCTGGCCCCTGCCTTGCTCCTTCCCTCTGCCAGTGCCTCCCTGCCTGACTCCCTCTCCCGCGTGCGGGAGAGGGCGGGGGTGAGGGCACGCGCCTTGCGGCGCCAGCAGACCGAGGCCGAGGCACTGCTGTGGAAACACCTGCGCAGCCGCCAGTTGCTGGGCCTGAAATTTCGGCGCCAGCACCCCATTGGCCCTTACTTTGCCGACTTTGCCTGCATCGATATCGGCCTGGTCATTGAACTTGACGGCGGTCAGCACGCCGACGACAGCGCCGCCGCACAGGACGCTGCACGCACACGCTGCATGTCCGCCGCCGGCTTCACCACCCGCAGGTTCTGGAACCACGACGTGCTGCAGCAGACCGCTGCGGTGCTTGAAACCATTGCGCACTGCGCAAGCACCCTCACCCCTGCCCTCTCCCGCACGCGGGAGAGGGAGTTAATTCCCAGGAGCCTCCCATGAAACAACTGCAAGACGCCTACATCGTTGCCGCCACCCGCACCCCCATCGGGCGCTCGCACCGGGGCTATTTCCGCAACACCCGGCCTGATGACCTGCTGGCCACCATCCTGAAGGCCGTTTTGGCGCAGGCCCCCGGCCTGGACCCGGCGGCGATCGAAGACATCATTTGCGGCTGCGCGATTCCCGAAGCGCAGCAGGGCCTGAACGTGGCGCGCATTGGCGCGGTGCTGGCGGGGCTGCCGACCAGCGTGGGCGGCATCACCGTGAACCGCTTCTGCGCCTCGGGCCTGTCGGCCGTGCAGATGGCGGCCGACCGCATCCGCGTGGGCGAAGCCGACGTGATGATTGCCGCCGGTGTGGAGAGCATGAGCATGGTGCCGATGATGGGCAACAGCCCCAGCCTGTCGCCCAGCATTTTTGAGCGCGAGGGCGATGTCGGCATTGCCTACGGCATGGGCCTGACCGCAGAGAAAGTGGCGCAGCAGTGGAAGGTCTCGCGCGAGGCGCAGGACCAGTTCGCCCTGCAGTCGCACCAGCGCGCCCTGGCCGCCCAGCAGGCCGGCGAATTTGCCGACGAGATCACGCCCATCGAAGTCACCGACCGCACGGTGGACCTGGGCAGCGGCGAAGCCGTCGCCACAACCCGCACCGTCAGCCTGGACGAAGGCCCGCGCCCCGACACCACGCTCGAAGGCCTGGCCAAGCTGCGCACCGTGTTTGCTGCGCGCGGCTCGGTCACGGCGGGCAACAGCTCGCAAACCAGCGACGGCGCCGGTGCGCTGATCCTGGCGAGCGAATCGGCGGTCAAGCGCTTTGGCCTCACGCCACTGGCGCGTTTTGTCTCTTTTGCCAGCAAGGGCGTGCCGCCGCACATCATGGGCATCGGCCCCATTGAGGCCATTCCGGCGGCGCTGCGCAATGCGAACCTGAAGCTGGACGACATTGGCTGGTTTGAGCTGAACGAGGCCTTTGCCGCCCAGTCGTTGGCCGTCGTGCGCGAGCTGGGCCTGGACCCGGCCAAGGTCAACCCAATGGGCGGCGCGATTGCGCTCGGCCACCCGCTGGGCGCTACCGGCGCCATCCGCGCCGCTACGGTGGTGCATGCGCTCAAGCGCCACAAGCTCCGGTACGGCATGGTGACCATGTGCGTTGGCATGGGGCAGGGCGCAGCCGGCATTTTCGAGGCGGTGTGAACGCCACCGCCCGGCCTGCCTTTGCAGCAACAGCAGTTCCAGCCGCTGCCGCCGGGGCAGGCCGGTGCGCACCCTGGCCGGGCACACAGGGTGGCTTCTGCAGTCGCGGCCATGACGTTGCACCGTTTTTCTTCACGGCACACTGGCAAGCATGACGACCAAAACCTCTCCCTCTGCCCCCCGCCAGAACACCACCGCCTCCGCAGCCGTGCACCCGCTGGACCAGGCGCTGGCGCTCAGCTCCACCCATGCAGGCCAGTACCACGGCCAGGTCCATCCGGGCTACTGGAACATGGTCGGCCCGTTTGGCGGCACCACGGCGGCCATCGCCCTGCAGGCGGTGCTGCAGCACCCCGACCTGCTGGGCGAGCCGCTGTCGCTGACCGTCAACTTTGCCGCTGCCCAGGTGGCCGGGGCGTTCACGGTGCAGGCGGTGCCGGTGCGCACCAACCGCTCGACCCAGCACTGGACGGTGGCGTTCTTTCAGCCCAATGCCAACGGCCACCCGGTGGTCACCACCACCGCCACGGCCGTGACAGCGGTGCGGCGCGACACCTGGAGCATGGGCGACCTGCCGCTGCCCGCCGTGCCGCAGCCCGCCACCCTGGCCCGCGCCACCCCGTCCATGGGCGTGGAGTGGCTGCAGCGCTACGAAATGCGCCCGGTGACCGGCACGCTGCCCGAGCGCTGGGAAGGGCAGGGCGACGACAGCCTGAGCCAGCTGTGGATGCGCGACGACCCGCCGCGCCCGCTGGACTTTTGCGCGCTGGCCGCCCTGGCCGATGTGTTCTTTCCGCGTGTCTGGCTGCGCCGCGCGCTGCGCGTGCCGGCCGGCACGGTGTCGCTGACGGTGTACTTCCACGCCAATGGCGCCGAACTGGCCGCCACCGGCACCGGCTACCTGCTGGGCCAGGCGCGCGGGCAGGAGTTTCGCCGAGGCTTTTTTGACCAGGCGGTGCAGCTGTGGAACGAATCCGGCGCGCTGCTGGCCACCAGCCACCAGATGGTGTATTTCAAGGAATAGGGCGTGGGTGCGGCGCTGCGCTGCGCTTCACTGGCCAGCTGGCCACCGGCTTGTTCCCCTGCTCCTGGTGTTGCAAAGGCGGCGCAGGCCACGGGTGCGCGGGCTGTTCGGATGTCAGCCAGGTGGCTTTTCACTGCCCCGTGTCTTTTCTTTTTTGTAGGCATCCCTTTTTTGCAAGGAATCTTTCCCATGAACGCAGTCATCCCCACGCAAGACATCCTGGTCCACACCGAAGCGGCCGTGACCACCATCACCCTGAACCGGGTGGACAAGAAGAATTCGCTGACCCGCGCCATGTACGCCGCGCTGGCCGAGGCATTGCTGCAGGCGCAGGCCGACAGCGCCGTGCATGTGGTGGTGCTGCAGGGTGACGTGACGGTGTTCAGCGCCGGCAACGACATCGGCGATTTTCTGGCGCGCTCGCCCGCCAGCGAAGGCAACGACGCGCCGGTGATGCGCTTTCTGCGCGCCATTGCCGCATTCCCCAAGCCGCTGGTGGCCGCGGTGTGCGGGCCGGCGGTCGGCATCGGCACCACCATGCTGCTGCACTGCGACCTGGTCTATGCCGGCGACAACGCGGCGTTTTCCATGCCGTTCGTGAACCTGGGCCTGTGCCCCGAGGCGGGGTCGAGCTTTCTGGTGCCGCGCCTGATGGGCTACCACCGCGCCGCCGAGGCGCTGCTGCTGGGCGAACCCTTCATGGCCGAAGCCGCGCTGGAAGTGGGGCTGGTCAACCGCGTGGTGCCGCCCACCGAATGCAACGCCATTGCCCAGGCGCAGGCGCGCAAGCTGGCGGCCAAGCCGCTGCCGTCGCTGGTGGAAACCAAGCGCCTGATGAAAAAGGATTTGTTCGAGCCGGTGCTGGCGCGCATGGCCGAAGAAGGCGCCAGCTTTGGCCGCATGCTGCAGGAGCCTTCCGCCCGCGAAGCCTTCACCGCCTTTGTGGAAAAGCGCCGCCCCGACTTCAGCGCCCGCTGACACAGCAGCGCTGCTGCACTGATTTCAGTGCCAAAAAGCCCTCTGGCGCAGGTGCAGCCTGCGCCAGCAGCTATCAAAAGATGAGTGTTTGAAGCGAAGCGCCGGCACAGGGCAGGCGGACGGTGCGCTGCTTTGGTGACCCGACCCACCCTTTGACCGCTTCATCTCCCCTTGCCGCTTTCTTTCTCAGCCGCAGCGCACCGCCGTGATGCGCCCGGCGGCGTCCACCACCACGTTCAGGCGCTCGTGGTTGAACTCCAGGGTGGTCGGCTGGTTCGGGCGCAGCACCCGCGCCATGGCCGCGCCCGAGGCGACCCGTGCCTTTTCAATCACCGCCCCCGTGCTTTGCTGGCCCATGGCGCTCTGCGCTGCAGCAGCATTGCAGGCACCGCCGCGCGGGCCGGGCGTCTGCCACTGGGGGGGCGGCAGTGTGGCTGGCTGCTGCGTGCCTGGCGCCCTTGGTGTGCCGGCACTGCTGCCTGTGCCCATGCCGGGGTTCATTGCGCCGCCGCCGGGCATGCCGGCGCAGCCGGCCAGCACGGCAACGGCCACGGTGGTCATCAGGAGCGAAAGGATTCTGAAATGGCGCATGGTCTGGTTTCCTGTGGAAAAAAACAAAATCAAAAACAACAAAAAGGAAAAAAGGAACGGCATGAAAAAACGGCGCAGCGCGCAGGGCCGCCACCATACCCCGGCCCTGCAGCGCGCCTGTCACGGCGGGTAACGCATGGATCAGCCCAGGGTTGCTAGCAAAAACCGGCCTGTGCGGCTGCACTCCTGCAGGCCGTCCGGCGGCCCTGCCGTATGGCCCTTCAGCCGCCGCCCTGGGCGCGCCGCTGGGGTTTGGCCCACCACTCGCCGGCCAGCGCCTGCTGCAAAAAACCGATGAAGTGCGTGACCTTGGACGGCACCAGCTTGGGTGACGGAAACACCGCATGCACTTCCTGTGCGGGCAGGGCGTAGTCTTTCATCACCTGCACCGCCGTGCCCTCGTCCAGTGCTTCGCGTGCCAGGTACAGCGGCAGCACGGCCACGCCCATGCCATCGTGCACGGCGGCCAGCACGGTCGAGAGGTTGTTGGTGCGCAGCGGCCCGGTCACCGGCACCGAGGCTTCCTCGCCGCTCGGGCCGGTCAGGCTCCAGCGGTCGTCGCCCTGCACGCTGCTGTAGACCAGGCACGGGTGCTGCGCCAGATCGGCGGGCACGCGCGGCGCCGGATGCGATTGCAGGTACGCCGGCGCGGCCACCATGACCCAGGGGTTGGAGCCCAGGTAGCGTGCGCCCAGGGCCGAATCGGCCAGCCGGCCAATGCGCAGCGCCAGATCGGCACCCTGCTCGACCAGG
>JAGOCN010000146.1:4091-5384 GCA_017998735.1 Giesbergeria sp. | reverse complement strand
GGATGGACCTGGTCTACCGCCCCTCGCTGTGGTGCCGGTGATCCTTTGCCCATGCATGAATTCGGTTTGAACGGCTTGAAGTCCGGTTTGCGCACAGCTGCCGGTTTTGCTATCAAAAAATGAGCTGCTGGCGCAGGCTGCGCCTGCGCTGGAGGCGGTTTTTGCCAAAAACTTCAGTCCTGTGAAAACAGGCTGCCCATTGGCCACCAACTACCAGCCACCAGCCATCAGCTGGACGAAAACCCTTTCCAGAGCATGTAGCCCGCCAGGCCCAGCAGCAGGCTGGAAAAGATGCGTTTGAGCTGGCGCACCGGAAGGGTGTGCGCTGCGCGGGCGCCCAGAGGGGCGGTCAGCACGCTGCACGCGGCAATGACGCCCAGCGCGGGCAGCCAGACATAGCCCAGTGATGCAGTTGGCAGCCCTGCTACCGACTGGCCGCCCCAAACATAGCCGGCCACATTCGACAATGCAATGGGAAAGCCCAGCGCCGCGCTGGTGGCCACGGCGTTGTGGATGGGCACGTTGCACCAGGTCATGAAAGGCACGCTGATGAAGCCCCCGCCCGCCCCCACCAGCCCGGAAATGAAGCCGATGGTGCTGCCTGCGGCCACCTGACCGGCGGTGCCCGGCATCTGGCGTGCCGCTGCCGGCTTGCGGTCCAGAAACATCTGCACTGCCGAAAAAGTGACGAAGAAGCCGAAGAAAATCGCCAGCCAGGACCCCCGCAGCAAGGCAAAAACCCCCAGGCTGGCAAGCAGGCCTCCCAGCACGATGCCAGGGGCCAGACGCCATACCAGGTCCCAGCGCACGGCGCCCCGGCGGTGGTGGGCGCGCACGCTGGAAATGGAGGTGAACACGATGGTCGCCATGGAGGTGGCAATCGCCATCTTGATGGCCAGTTCGGGTTGCACACCCTGCTGGCCCAGAAAGTAGGTGATGAAAGGCACCATCAGCATGCCTCCGCCAATGCCCAGCAACCCGGCCAGAAAACCCGTGAAAAGTCCCAGGCAGGCAAGTTCGGCAATCAACAGGGGGCTGAGCATGGCGGCAGGCAGTGGCGCAAAGAGCAACGCGCCGGAGAGGCGCGCTGAGGGGAAAAAGGTGTCTGCAGATGCCACCGGGCCGGTACCCTGAACCGGAGGTTCAGGTGGGCGAGGGCAGCCTGACATTGGGTTCATCTGACGCGAGATGATCACGCTCGTCGGGCAATGTACCAAGCCCGTGCTCTGTGAGCATTGGTTCAAGGAGTTTAAGACCCGGCAGCACTGCAGACCGCTTCATTGTAGGGGTGCC
>JAGOCN010000146.1:0-3991 GCA_017998735.1 Giesbergeria sp. | reverse complement strand
TGGCGCAGTGCCCACTGCATGATGTCCAGGCTCTGGTCGATCACCGTGCCATCGGGCTGCACCAGCACCGGAACGGTGCCTTTGGGCGATGCCTGCAGCAGCGCCGCCGGCTTGTCCCGCAGGCTCACTTCGTGCAGCAGGCAGGGCACCTGCGCCAGTGCCAGTGCCAGGCGTGCCCGGATGGCGTAGGGACAGCGGCGAAAGGAATAAAGGGTGGGCAGGGTCATGCAGGAAAAAAACTTTCAGGGTCTCCGGCAGATTGCAGATTGAAGCCTTCCAGGCTTGCAGTGAATCTGCAGAAAGCATCCATTTTTGCTATTAAAAAATGAGCTTCTGGCGCAAGCTGTGCCTGCGCTGGAGCCACTTTTCAGCAAAAAACCCGACGCCTTCAGCAAACACGACACCGGCTGGCTGTGCGCAGCGGCAGCAGCAGCCCACCAGCTTCGCCAGCAAGCTGCACCTGCAAGTGCCCGGACCTACAGCACCTCGCTGGCAAAGTCGGCCAGGCGCGAGCGTTCGCCGCGTGCCAGCGTGATGTGCCCGCTGTGCGCCCAGCCCTTGAAACGGTCCACGGCAAAGGTCAGGCCCGATGAACCTTCGGTCAGGTACGGGGTGTCGATCTGCGCCAGGTTGCCCATGCAGATGATCTTGGTGCCGGGGCCAGCGCGGGTGATCAGCGTTTTCATCTGCTTGGGCGTCAGGTTCTGCGCCTCGTCGATGATCACGTACTTGTTCAAAAAGGTGCGCCCGCGCATGAAGTTCATGCTCTTGATCTTGATGCGGCTTCGGATCAGCTCGTTGGTGGCGGCGCGCCCCCATTCGCCGGCATTGCCGCCGTCGCCCTTGGCCAGGAACTCAAGGTTGTCGTCCAGCGCGCCCATCCACGGGCCCATCTTTTCTTCTTCGGTGCCGGGCAGAAAACCGATGTCCTCGCCCACGCTCACCGTGGCGCGGGTCATGATGATTTCGCTGTAGCGGCGCTCGTCCAGCACCTGCGTCAGGCCCGCGGCCAGCGCCATCAGCGTCTTGCCGGTGCCGGCCGTGCCGGTCAGGGAAACGAAGTCGATGTCCGGGTCCATCAGCAGGTTGACGGCAAAATTCTGCTCGCGGTTGCGCGTGGTCACGCCCCAGACCGCGTTTTTGCCATGGCCGTAGTCCTTGAGCGTCTTCAGCACCGCCGTCTTGTCGCGGATTTCGCTGACACGCGCATACAGGCTGGGCTCGCCGGGCGCCTCGAAATAGACAAACTGGTTGATCATCAGCTGCGGCACGATCGGGCCGCTGATGCGGTAGTAGGTGTGCGGGCCGCTCTGCCAGCTTTCTGCCGCTTCGCCGTTGCGGCTCCAGAAGTCTGCCGGCAGCGCCAGGATGCCGGAGTACAGCAGGTCGTCGTCCTCCAGCACCTTGTCGCTTTGGTAATCCTCGGCTGGCAGGCCCAGGGCACGTGCCTTGACGCGCATGTTGATGTCCTTGGACACCAGCACCACTTCGCGCGGAGCATGCTGCTTGCGCAGGGCTTCGACCACGCCCAGGATCTGGTTGTCGGCCTTGCCCTGAGGCAGGCTGGCAGGCAGCTGGTAGTCCAGCGTGGCGGTTTGAAAGAACAGGCAGCCGCCAGCGGCGCGCTGGCCGGTGGAGTCAAGCTTGAGCCCCCGGACAATATCGGCACCGCGGATGCCGGCCAGGGCATCAAGCGAGCGGCTGACCTGGCGGCCATTGCGCGCCACTTCGGTCATGCCCTTCTTGTGGCCGTCCAGCTCTTCCAGCACCACCATCGGCAGGTAGATGTCGTGCTCTTCAAAGCGGAACAGGCTGGTCGGGTCGTGCAGCAGCACGTTGGTGTCGAGCACAAACAGCTTGGCCGGGCCGGTGCCACGCGTTTTGCGCGGCCTGGAAGCGGCAGGAACTGCGCGGCTGGAGGCTGCAGACGGGGCTGCAGTTTCTGCTGTTGGCACAGGCTTTCTGGCCGAGGCCGGCGCAGCTGCCTGGCCGGCAGCAGGAGCAGCCGCAGCAACTTTTGCGCTTTCGGCGCGGATGGGAGCAGCAGTTGCAGTGGTTGCGGAAGAGACGCCATTGGCACGGCGCGTTCTGGTTTTTGCAACCGGGGGTGCGGCGCTTTGTGCTGCGCCCGCGCCGGTGGTGGCTGTCGGGGGCAGGGCAATGCCTGTCACGGCGGCAGCAGTGCTGGCCGCGTTGGCATATTCGGGTTGGGACAGGGCAGGGGCGGAAGTGAGGGCGTCCGTGTCAAGGTCGTCGGCACGTGCGCGCGGCCTGGAAGGCGCGGTTTTCTTGACTGCGGTGGCATCAAAGGCTTCAGGCGCCAGTCTGGCGGCACGGCGGTCGGGGGCAGGGGGCAGGGGCATGGATGGGAAACCTCAAACAGATGGCGCAAGCCTGGCCTGGAAAGCAAAAAGCCGCCGGGAAACCCCGGCGGCTTGCAAGCGAAAGAAGAAGCAAAAAGGTGCGCGGTTCAGCAGCATCGGACCATTATGCATGGCCTCCAGGGGCTGGTTTGCCAAGCACGCAGGCAGCAGAAAAAGCGTCAGGCGGCCTTTTTCAATGCATTGAGCGACTTGACCGCCTTGATGACCTCATCGACATGCCCGGGCACCTTCAGGCCGCGCCATTCGTGCGTCAGGATGCCTTCCTCGTTGATGAGAAAAGTGCTGCGCTCGATGCCCTTGACCTTCTTGCCGTACATGATCTTGTTCTTGACGACGCCAAACATGTGGCACATCTTTTCTTCGGTGTCTGCCACCAGCTCGAAGGGCAGTTCCAGCTTTTCCTTGAAATCCTCGTGCGACTTCATGTTGTCGCGCGAAACACCGAAAACAGCGGCCCCCGCCTTGACGAAATCCTTGTAGCGGTCGCGGAACTGCAGGGCTTCTGTGGTGCAGCCAGGCGTGTTGTCCTTGGGGTAAAAATACAGAACCATCACCTGGCCGTTGTGCGATGTGTTGGAAACACGCACATTGCCGGTGGCCATGGACTCAAATTCGGGCAGGGGTTTGTTGACAACGATCGCCATATAAACTTAATCTCTCAGAATGTGGTCGTTGAAAATCCGGGAGCATTGCGTCTTTTTTGTTTTTCGTACGCCCCAGGTTGCAGCCCGGTATTTTATCCACAACCCCCCTTCAAGTCAAAGTTGCCCTGTCTCCAGCAGCAGGGCAACGGCCACGTTGCGGCCTTCTCCTACGAGAATGTTGTAGGTGCGGCAGGCTGCCTGGGTGTCCATGGTCTCCACGCCCACGCGCTTGGCCATCAGGGGCTGCAGCCAGGCGGGTGGGGCGAAACGCGTGCGGCTGCCGCTGCCGAACACGATCACTTCTGCGTCCAGCTCGGCCAGCCGGGCAAAGTGGGCGGGGGTGATGTCCTCAAAGCGTTCGCAGGGCCAGTCCAGCTGCTGCCCGCTGGAAGTGAGGACGACGCTGCGGGTGATTTTTTCGCTACCCACGCTGATCCAGCCGGGGCCATAGCCGGTGATGCTCTGGGCGCTGCTGTGGTCGGGCTGGAATTTCATGGTGTCAAACACAAGGCTGTGGGCAGTGAAAGGATCGTTGGCACGCGGGCAGGGCCGCCCAACTGTGGTCAAATTATAGGTTTCGCTGCCACTTCGGCGGCTGCTGCTGCTTCTCCGATCCAGGCCCCACGCGCATGAAACCCGTTCTCAAATCCGCCAAGCTTGCCAACGTCTGCTATGACATCCGCGGTCCCATCATGGATGCGGCCAAGCAGATGGAGGAAGACGGCCACAAGATCATCAAGCTCAACATCGGCAACCTTGCGGTGTTCGGTTTCGATGCGCCCGAGGAAGTGCAGCAGGACATGATCCGTAACCTGCCCAACTCGGCCGGCTACTCGGACAGCAAAGGCATATTTGCTGCGCGCAAGGCGGTGATGCACGAGACGAAGAAGCAGGGCATCCAGGGTGTGGTGCTGGACGACATCTACCTGGGCAACGGCGCCAGCGAACTGATCGTGATGGCCA
>JAGOCN010000145.1 GCA_017998735.1 Giesbergeria sp. | reverse complement strand
TGCCCCTCAAAGACCTTCCCACCGACGCCCGGCCGCGCGAGAAGCTGCTGGCACGCGGCCCGGCGGCGCTGGCGGACGCCGAGCTGCTGGCGATCCTGCTGCGCACCGGCATGGCAGGCAAGGGCGTATTGCAGCTGGCCGAAGAACTGCTAAGCCCCCCGGCCACCTGCACCACCACGGGCCGGGCAACCGGCGGCTTTGGCGGCATTGCCGGGCTGCTGCACACCAGCAGCGACGACCTGAGACGCACCAAGGGCCTGGGCCCGGCCAAGCGCGCCGAGCTGGTGGCCGTGATGGAGCTGGCGCGCCGTGCGCTGGCCCAGCAGCTGCGCCAGCGCCAGGCCTTCGACTCGCCCGATGCGGTCAAGCAGTATGTGCAGATGCACCTGTCGCACAAGGGGCACGAGGTGTTTGCGGTGCTGTTTCTCGACAGCCAGCACCGGCTGCTGGCACTGGAAGAAATGTTCCGGGGCACGCTGACGCAGACCAGCGTCTACCCGCGTGAAGTGGTGCTGCGCGCACTGCACCACCACGCGGCCGCCGTGGTGCTGGCGCACAACCACCCCAGCGGCAGCGTGCAGCCCAGCCGCGCCGACGAGGCACTGACGCAAACGCTCAAAAGCACGCTGGCACTGGTGGACGTGCGCGTGCTGGACCACATCATCGTGGCGCCAGGTTGCGCGCTGTCGATGGCCGAGCAGGGGCTGGTGTGAGCCGGCAGAACACCGACAGCGCCCTGCCCGAACGCACCGCCCTGCAAGCGGCGCTGGACGCGGCGCTGGGTACCACTGCACCGGCGGCGCCCGCTGAACCGCTGGCGCCGCCGCCCACCCGCGCCAGCGTGCGCGCCGCTGCCCTGGCGCTGGCACAGCGCAACCGCCTGCGCCAGCGCAGCACGGCGGGTCAGGCGCCGGCCAGCACCGCGCAGGCAGCCCGGGCCGGCAAGGCAGGTCAGCAAGGCAAATTTGCTTCCGGCAGTGAGGGCAACGGCAACCACCACGGCAACGGCCAACCCGGCACTGCCGGCATCGTCCCGCCCCGCCCGCGCCGCCGCAGCGCTCCGGCCGCACGTGCGCCGGTGCAGCAGCGCGCCACCGATTTGAAGGCGCTGGGCGCGCTGGCACACGAACTGCGCGTGCGCCAGGCACTAGAGCGCGCCCGCGAACAGGCGCTGCGCGAAGCCGCCGCCCGGCGCGCTGCCGAGCAGCAGCTGTTTGCCCGCTCGGTGGGCGCGGTCACGCCGCTGCGCGATGCCAACCTGGCCCCGCCCCAGGCGCTGGCGACCGAGCCGCTGCCGCTGCAGCTGTGGTTGGACGAGGAGCGCGCGCTTATGGAATCTATCAGCGACGATTTTGATGTCAGCACGCTGCTTGACACCGACGACCAGCTGAGCTTTCGCCGCCCTGGCATCGGGCGCGAGATCACGCAGCGCCTGCGCGCCGGCCACTGGAGCATCCAGCGCCAGCTGGACCTGCACGGCCTGCGCATTAACGAAGCACGTGAAGCGCTGGGCAAGTTCATCCGCCAGGCACACAAAGTCGGCATGCGCTGCGTGCGCGTGGTGCATGGCAAGGGGCTGGGCTCGCCCGGCAAGACGCCGGTGCTCAAGGGCCGGGTGCAGCGCTGGCTGGTGCAAAAGAGCGAGGTGCTGGCCTTTGTGCAGGCCCGCCCAGCCGAGGGCGGTGCCGGCGCGCTGGTGGTGCTGCTGCAGCCCTGGAACCCGCGCAACGAATGAGGCCGGCAAAGTGGCAGCCCACGGGCATGGATGCAATGCGGCTTTTTCTAGATGCGCAGTGCCCGCTGGGCCAGGTGCTCCATCTGGGCAGTGGCCTGCACCGTCAACCGGTGCTCCACACCGGGACGCGGAAAAATGGACGCTGCAATGTCACGCACCCTGGCCAGCTGCTGGTCCGATGCATCGGCCAGCAAGGAGACCACCAGGTTCTCCAGTGCAATCACGCGAATCTGCAGCTGCACCAGTTCTGCATTGGTGAGCGGCGGCACCTTGTCACCCCTGTCATCCTTGTCATCCCTGCCGCCTGATTGGCCGGGGCCTGCGCTGACCGGGCAACCGCCCTCGTTTTCCCAGCGCGCCAGTGATTTTTTCAAAAGCTGCGCACGTTCCAGAGGGTGGGTTGAAGGGTTCGGCATAAATTGGCTTTCAAAAATGGCAGAACAAGGCATGTCACTGCATTCTGGCCATACAAACAGCGTCTTGCACCTTTCTTCGGTACCTTGGGCCATTTGCCTACAGTACCCAGACAGACCGGTCCAGACCATGGCTGGGATGAGATCCGTTCCATGAACAGCACCCTTCGGGTTGCGCACATCGGTGCCATCACGGGCTCGCGATTGGCCACGGTCATGCTGCATCTTCGACAGCCGCGACCAGGCCACCCAGGCGCGGCTGGAAGACCTGGGCGGCGCCTACCGGCTGTTTCGCTGCCGCACCATCATGAACTGCTCCGAAGTCTGTCCGAAGGGGCTGGAGCCCGCACACGCCATTGAAATGGTGCGGCTCAAAATGGTCAAAAAAGACGGCGACAGCGGCGCTTTGCCCACGCACCCGGCGCGCCCTGTGCGCTGACACCGCCCGCCTGCCACCCCAGCCCAATGCCCGTGGCTGCCGCACTTGCGTTTTACCGTTACGCTGGACGGAATCTTTTGCCGCTTTGCGGTGTCTGTGCGTGTCCCTGTATTTTTTTCAAAGGAACCTTTCTCCATGCGTAATTCCCTGCGGGCCTTTGCGGCCACCGCTGCCGCTGCTGCAGCCCTGTTCACCGGCGCCGCCCAGGCCGAAATGGCCACCTATGCCATTGACCCCAGCCACACCTTTGCCACTTTTCAGATCAGCCACTTTGGCGCATCGGTCAACCGCGGGCGCCTTGACAAGAAGGAAGGCACGGTGCAGTTTGACCGCGCCGGCAAGAGCGGCAAGGTGGACGTGCGCTTTGACACCAGCTCCATCAACAGCGGCACGCCCGCTTTTGACAAGCACCTGAAAAGCGCCGACATCTTCAACGCCGAGCAGCACCCCACCATGCGCTTCGTGTCCGACAAGTTCGTGTTTGACGGCGACAAGGTCAGCGCCGTGGAAGGCCAGCTGACGATGCTGGGCAAGACGCAGCCGCTGACCCTCAAGGCCAACCAGTTCAACTGCTACCAAAGCCCGATGCTCAAGCGCGAAGTCTGCGGCGGCGACTTTGAAGGCACCCTGGACCGCACCGCCTTCGGCATGGACTACGGCGTGCAGTACGGCTTTGACAAGAATGTGAAAGTCATCGTGCAGATCGAGGCGGTCAAGCAGTAAGCAGCACTGCGCCCTGTCCGCTGCACGGCCCCGCCGATGCAGCGAATGGGGTGGCATGGCAGCGAACCAGGGGCCGCCGGTGCTGCCGTGACAGAGCCTGTGAAACCAAGTCTTCCATGCCCTGGCCGGCTGACAGCGGCCAGACGGGAGAATTCCATTTTGCTATTGAAAAAGGAGCTGCTGGCGCAGGCCCCGCCTGCGCTGGAGGCACTTTTTACCCTTCAAATCATCCGCAACCCGTAGCGGAAATACTGCCGGCGCCCATTCCAAGGGCCAATCAGGCAGGCGGGCAGACCGGTCCAACGATTCACCCGCCGCTGTGGTCGCCAGAGTCTTGGGGCGCATGGCCCTGCCTGCGCTCGCTGCGGCAGCGGTCCGAGCAGTAGCGCACCTCCTCCCACACCTTTTCCCACTTCTTGCGCCAGGCAAACGGCCGCCCGCAGTGCAGGCAGATTTTTTGCGGCAGGTCGGATTTTTTTCGCATGCGCATGGGAGCAGGGCAAGAAAGGGTTGGAAGAGAAAGGCTGGCATCCTTGCTTCAGGACGCCAGCTTCTGTATTCCATCACCTGCGCAATGCCTGCGCTGCAGCAAGGAAACCAGCGCACATATCGGCTACCGGGCTGGATGCGCCGGCAAAGGCCGGCAACCCGCTGCACAGTAGCGCCGCAATTTGCTATTGAAAAGTGAGCTGCTGGCGCAGGCTGGTTATGGGCTGGAGGCACTTTTTTCTTGAAGTCCACAGCCTTCTGTGCTGCAGTGCCCTGTCCAGACAGAAGCACTGCGGCGGGTGGCAGGAACAATCATTCAAGGGTTCAATCGTGCAGCAAACCACCAATGCCACGTCCAGGCACAGCGCAGCGGGGCGCGTGCTCAGTGCCCCTTCATGTAGATGAACTTGAACAGGAACACCGCCGCGATGATCCAGGTCATCCAGTGCACCTCGCGCATTTTTCCGGTGAACAGCTTGAGCGCGGCGTAGGCAATGAAACCAAAGGCCAGGCCGTTGGCGATGTTGTAGGTGAACGGCATCATCAGCGCGGTGATGACGGCAGGAATCACCTCGGTCGGCTCGTCCCAGTCCAGCTCGGTCAGTTCGCGCAGCATCAGGCAGGCGACAAACAGCAGCGCCGGCGCCGTGGCATAGGCGGGCACGGCGCCGGCCAGCGGCGAGATGAACAGGCAGGCCAGAAACAGCACCGCCACGGTCAGTGCCGTGAGGCCGGTGCGGCCACCGGCCTGCACGCCGGCGGCGCTTTCCACATAGGCGGTGGTGCTGGACGTGCCCAGCAGAGAGCCGGCAAAGATGGCGGCGCTGTCGGCCAGCAGGGCCTTGTTGAAGCGCTCCATGCGGCCGGGCACCAAGAGGCCCGCGCGCTTGGCCACGCCCATCAGCGTGCCGGTGGCGTCAAACAGCTCGACCAGAAAGAACACCAGAACCACGTTCAGCACACCGGCCTGGAAGGCGCCCTTGATGTCCAGCTGCATGAAGGTGGGCGCAATCGATGGAGGCGGCGCAAACACGCCGCCGAACTTGTTGCCGCCAAAGATGAACGACAGCACCGTCACCGTGACGATGCCGATCAGGATGGCGCCGGGCACGCGAAAACGGTCCAGCACCACGATCAGCACAAAGCCGATGGCGGCCAGCACCACCTGCGGCTGGTGCAGGTCACCGAGCGTCACCAGCGTGTCGGGCGAAGCGGCCACGATGCCGGCGCTTTTGAGCGCAATCAGCGCCAGAAACAGGCCGATGCCGACCACGATGGCGGTGCGAATTGACTGCGGAATGCCGCGCACGATGAGTTCGCGCAGGCCAAACAGCGTGATCGCCAGAAACAGGCAGCCCGAAATGAACACCGCCCCCAGCGCCGTCTGCCACGAGTAGCCCATGGCGCCGACGACGACAAAGGCAAAGTAGGCGTTCAGCCCCATGCCCGGCGCCAGCGCAATCGGGTAGTTGGCGTACAGCGCCATGATGGCGGTGCCCAGCGCCGCAATCAGGCAGGTGGCGACAAACACCGCGTCCTGCGGCATGCCGGCGGCGGCCAGGATGGAGGGGTTGACGAAGATGATGTAGGCCATCGTCAGGAAGGT
>JAGOCN010000144.1 GCA_017998735.1 Giesbergeria sp. | reverse complement strand
GCAGAACATGAGCAAAGAAAAAAGCACACACGAAACCCTGTGGGAGCTGATCAGGGACATCCGTTTCGGCATGCTGACGCACCGCACCTCAGGCGGCATGCTGCACGCGCACCCGCTGACCACGCAGAACAAGGCCCTGGACGAGCAGTCCGAGCTGTACTTCTTCATCCCCAAACAGGGCGAGCTGTACGAGCGCCTGCAAACCGATGGCAATGTCAACGTGGCCTATGCCGATCCGGGCGAAGACAGCTATGTGTCGCTGTCCGGCCAGGCGCGCTTCAGCGACGACCAGGCCAAGAAGGAAGCGCTGTGGTCGCCCATGACCAAGGCATGGTTCCCGGACGGCCCCACCGACCCCAACCTGGCGCTGCTGGTCATCAAGCTGCAGCATGCCGAATACTGGGATGTGGACGAAAGCAAGATGGTGCAGATGTTCAAGATGGCCAAGGCAGCCGTCACCGGCCACCCGCCCACCGGGCTGGGCGAGCACAAGGAAATGAACCTGTCCTGATGCCAGGCCGGCCCTGCCTCTGCAGGCTGGCCCTGTGCACCCCCGACCCCTGTCTTCCATCCCGTACCGGAGCATTGCCATGACCGCCAACACCCCCCAGAACCAAAACCAGGACAAGGACCAGAACCACCCTGACCGGCAGGAGCCCGGCCAGGGCAAGGTGGAAAACGACCACAACCAAATGGGCAACCAGGAGCCCACGCAAAAAAACGAAGGCCAGCGCACGCCCGAGAGCCGCAGCGACCGCACCAGCCACATCGGCAGCGGCAACCAGAACCAGACCCGCCAGGGCAATGCCGGCAGCGGCGGCGGGCGCGGCGCGGGCTGAGAGCGGCAGTATTGGGAAAAAGGCAATGCCTGGCGGCGCGGAACGCCAAGGTTGCCCTGCATTGAAAGGGCATTGCACATAGCCACCGGTTTTTGCGGTTCTTTAAAAGGGCGCTCAGTGCATCACGCTTACCTTTTGTCCTTTTTCTCCTGTTCCCTGTTTTTCGTTTGAATGCCAACGCAGAGCCTTGAGGCTCTTTTTTTATTTCGTTTTTTTGTGCAGACACCTTGATATGCTCCAAACACCATCCACATGGATGGCATGAGGAGTTTTTTATGAACAACATCGTGTCCATGGCTTCACCGCGCCCCAAGGTGCCGGAGTCCGAGAAAGTCACCATCAACCTCGGTTTTGTGGACCTGGGCCACATCGATCTGCTGGTGGCCGAAGGTTTTTACAGCAACCGCACCGATTTCATCCGCACCGCCATCCGCAACCAGCTGAGCACGCAGGCCGACGCCGTGCGCCAGGTGGTGGCGCGCAAGATGCTGGTGCTGGGCCTGCAGCGCTTTGGCCGCGCCGAGCTGGAAGCCGTGCAGGCGGCCGGCGAGCAGCTCGATATCCGCGTGCTGGGCCTGGTCAGCATCGACCCCGACGTGGCGCCCGCACTGGCCCGGGCCACCATTGCCTCGATCAGTGTGCTGGGCGCCTTTCAGGCCAGCGCCGACATCAAGGCCGCGCTGGCCGACCGCACCGCCTGAACCGGCGCTGTCCGTTTTTCTTTTTTGTTTTCGTTTCTCGTTTTTTACCCTCCACCCACCAAGGAATCCTCATGGACTGGAATACCTCTTTTGCCGCCCAGATGGGCCAAGCCACCGACATGGTGCGCAATGGCAACCTGATGGAAGCCACACAGGCGATTCAAAAAGCCCTGAACGGTGGAGCCGCAGCGGCAGACACCCCTGCGGCGTCCCCTGCCATGGCTGCAAAGCCCCGGCGTGCCAAGGCCGCCTGGCGCACCGCTGCTGCCCCCGCAGACGTGCAGGACGCGGTAGTGATTGACCGCGTTGCGCCGCGCACTGCCCGCACTGCAGAGGCGCCGCACACCACGCCTGTCACCCCCACTGCCCCTGCGGCGCCGTCGATCGACATCGACAGCCTGCAGGAAAAAGCCATGCAGACCGCCCGCGAAGCGATGGAAGCGTTTGCCGGCCTGCCTGGCATGTCGGGTTTGCCAGACGTCTCCAGCCTGTCGGGCCTGTCGGGCCTGTCCGGTTCATCGCTGGGCGAATCGCTGAAGAAGCAGGTGGCGCGCAAGCCGAAAAAAGCCAGGCAGCCCAAGGCACGCGTGCCCGCCGTGCCCGAGCTGCCCGGCAGCTTTGACCATGTGGCCATCGAGCATGCAGGCGTGGACCAAAGCTACCGCCTGTATGTGCCGCCGGGCGCAGGCGCGGCCACGGCGGCCAAGCCCATGCCGCTGGTGCTGATGCTGCATGGCTGCACGCAAAACCCCGACGACTTTGCCACCGGCACCGGCATGAACCAGGCTGCAGCCGACGCCGGCGCCCTGGTGGTGTACCCGGCGCAGCTGCGCAATGCCAACCCCAACGCCTGCTGGAACTGGTTCAGCCCGGAGAGCCAGCAGAGGGACGGCGGCGAACTGGCGCTGCTGGTGGACATGGTGCGCGATGTGATGGCGCGCCACCCGGTGGACCCGCAGCGCATCTACGTGGCCGGCCTGTCTGCGGGCGGCGCCATGGCGGCCCTGCTGGCACGCGAATACCCCGAGCTGTTTGCCGCCGTGGGCGTGCATTCGGGCCTGCAGGCGGGCGCGGCGCATTCCATGATGGGCGCGCTCTCGGCCATGAAAAGCGGCGCCAAGGGCGTGGCCGAAGCAGCGCCGGCAGCCCACCCTGGCGATGTGCCGGCGCTGATCGTCTTCCACGGCGATGCCGATGCCACCGTCAGCCCGCGCAATGGCGAGCAGCTGGTGGAAGAGGCCACGCAGCGGCTGGGCAGCATGGCCCTGAAAAGCGAAACGCTGCAAGGCCAGTCCAGCGCCGGCCAGGGCTACACCCGCACGCTGTTCCATGCGCCCCATGCCCAATCGGCAGGCGATGCCACCGATGTGCGCGTGGAGCAGTGGACGCTGCACGGCGCAGGCCACGCCTGGTCGGGCGGCGCTGCCGGCGGCAGCCACACCGACCCGCGCGGCGTGAGCGCCACGCAGGAAATGCTGCGCTTCTTTCTGGAGCACCCCAAGGCGGCAAAGGCAGCAAAAGCGGGCTGAAGGTTTTCCTCCCTCTCCCGCGTGCGGGACAGGGTCGGGGCGAGGGCCAGCGGCGCTGCAGCAGACGTGCAGCTGGTCCTGCACAGCGCTGCCCCAAAACCGTTTTGCATCCAAAGCGCCCCGGCACCCGCCAGGGGCGCTTTTTTGTGCCTGCCTCTCGCCCGGCCTTTGCATTGCCTGCCCTGTCCACCGCACCACCGGGCCGAACCGGGTTGTGCCATGCTGCACCTGCCGGCGCTGGCGCCCCTGCCGCTGCCTCTGAATCCCCCTTTTGAATCTGCCACCGCCCATGCCCGCCCCTGCTTGCTCCCCCATTGCCGTCATCGACTTTGAAACCACCGGCATGTCGCCCGCCCAGGGCGCACGGGCGACAGAAATCGCCATCGTGCTGCTGGACGAACACGGCCAGGTGGCGGGCCGGTTTCAAAGCCTGATGAACACCGGCGCCTGGATAGCGCCCTTCATTACCCAGCTGACCGGCATCACCAACGCCATGGTGGCCAACGCGCCCGGTGCGGCCGAGGTGATGCAGGCGGCGGCGCACTTTGTCGGCAACGCGCCCATGGCCGCGCACAACGCTGCGTTCGACCGGCGCTTCTGGCAGGGCGAACTGGCGCTGGCGGGGCTGCCCGCGCCGCAGCCCTTTGCCTGCACCGTGCTGCTGTCGCGCCGCCTGCACCCGCAGGCGCCCAACCACCAGCTGGGCCGGCTGATCGACTTTCACGGCCTGCCGCGCGCCGGCGTGGCGCACCGCGCCCTGGCCGATGCAGAAATGGCCGCGTCCCTGCTGGCGCTGCAGCAGCGCGAACTGCGCGAACGCTGGGGCGTGGCGCAGCCCGACCACGCCCTGCTGCAAACCCTGCAGCGCTGCGCCCGCCCCGCTGTCGGCCGCCTGCTGGCGCGCTGGGCGCAGGGGCCAGGCACGCCCGACAGCGGCGCCGCAGCGCCACCCGCCCCGGCGACCATGGGCCGTACAACCGGCCCGCACTGCGTCGAAAGTCTTGCGCCATGACCTGGGGCACGGCCAATGCCAATGCCTCGGATGCAACCGCATCCCACGGGCCGGTCGCCCTGCCTGGCGCTCATCTGGGCAGCGTGCTGGCGGTGCTGCGCGGCCGCGCCGTGCCCTACACCCGCCCCGGCACGCGCAGCGCCATTGCCAAGACGCCCGTCTGCGGCCCGGTGCATGTGGGCCTGCTGGGGCTGGACGGCGACGAACAAGGCGACCCGCGCGTGCACGGCGGCCCAGACAAGGCGGTGCACCAGTACGCGCAAGAGCACTGCGCCGACTGGCGCGCCGAACTGGGCGCGCTGCCGGTGCTGGCCGCGCCCGGCGCCTTTGGAGAAAACATGGCCAGCACCGGCATGACCGAGCACAGCGTGTGCCTGGGCGACCAGGTGCGCGTGGGCGGCAGCGGCAGCGACGGCATCCACAGCAGCAGCGGCGGCGTGCTGCTGGAAGTCTCGCAAGGCCGCCAGCCCTGCTGGAAGCTGAACGACCGCTTTGGGGTGCCCGCCATGGCCCGGCGCGTGCAGGACAGCGGCCGCACCGGCTGGTACTACCGGGTGCTGCAGCCCGGCAGCGTGCAGGCGGGCGATGCGCTGGTGCTGGTGGCGCGGCCGTTGCCGCAGTGGCCGCTGGCCCGGATCATTGCCGTGCTGTACCACCAGCCCTTTGACGCCGCCGTGCTGCAGGCGCTGGCCGCGCTGCCGCTGACGCCGTCGTGGCAGCGGCTGGTACAGGGCCGGCTGGCACGCGGCGCAGCGGAAGACTGGCAGGCACGCCTGGACGGGCCGCCGCCACAGGGTTGACGCACCGCCCTGCCAGGGCAACAGCGCCTGCCCGGTGTTTCTGAACGGCGGTGCTTTTGACAGCCTTCAAGGCTTCAAAACAGCAAGGTTTCTGAAACTTCCAGTGGTGCCGGCAAAGGAAACGGACGCCACAAAGTGTTCATGAGTTTCGCAAGGCGCAGTGCGTTGGCTGGGTGGTCTTCGGCTGCCTTGCTGCGCTTGTGATTTCTCCAGACCGGCGCAGCCACCTGCAGGTTTTGCACGGCAGACCGGTGCTGCGCAGCGCTGCGCCTGCTTACCAAAACCCATTGGGGCCGCCTTAAGCTGCGTCGCCTGTCGGAACTGCGGACACAAGCCTGGCTTGTGCCTTCACTCCTTTCAGAGCCTGGCCGCCATGGGTGTTAACCCTGGTTAACATCCACGTCCCTGCCTGCCGCGCAGTGCCCTGCCAGCGTTGGCTGGCCTGCGTTTTTTCTTGCCGCTGCCGAGCGGGTGCGCAAAACCCCGGTTTCAGCGCATTTGCAGGCTGTCTGGTCTGTGTACCTGAC